>NZ_CP096432.1:0-183439 GCF_054161285.1 Arthrobacter sp. D2-10
TACTTCAGGGGCCCGGCCCTCCTACTCACTGCATCCGGCCTGCTATGTACGGCTAACGTATTCGGTCACTTGACTAGAGCAGGAGGAGTCGCTGACCGGCAGATGGACATCACCTTTAGCGATCTCGGCGTTAACCTCCGACAACTACAGACGCTTGATTGGGGCTGGGGCAACACTGGCCGGTGGCGCCAGTGCCCTAAAGATAATCTCAAAGCGTACGGTCTTCAGCTAACTAGCCAATCGATTCGCTTCACAGATAAATGGCGTCCTGGCACTAATCAAAACGTGGACGGCAGGGGCACAAGCTCGGCATTGAACAGGTTTGTACGATCAGGTGGATCCACGAGCTGGCCACGCAATTTTGTTACGTTCGACTACTGAGCAAGCTGAAGACACGGTTCCATATCCATTCTTAGGCGAGTAAACATGGGCTTTTTTGACAAACTGTTCGGCAAATCGGAACTTGCGGCTGGCATGCCAACCAGTGAACCTACCGGTCCTTCTCCGCAGGGTGCTGATACACCGTTACCGGATGACTATGCGGGGCTGGACGGCTTCGATCCGTCGAGTGCAGTTGTGGCAACCGAACCTTGGGCTCGAAAGTTAGTCAACTACGGGAATCGTGTCAGCAAGGAGCTGAAAGTCTCCGGAGTCGAACCGTGGCCTGACTCTAGCTTCTGGGTAGTAGCTGCTGATGTACAGGAAGCAACATGGCACGTGCCGGTCACCAACAAGTTCTCACTTAGGAAAGGTTGGATGCGGGAAGGTCTGTGTTCCGGAAAGGCACTGTTGCTCCTCACCAACGGAAGGCTGGTGCAGTCCGAGTTCTTCGGTCATTTCAACTTCGACGAGCAACATCTCAGTTTCAAATACGAGCACTCTACCGTTGATCTCTGGCGAACCAGCGCCTGGGGTGCAAACAACTTCGCCAGCTGGAGGGACAAGCCTGGAAGTTTTGGCCGAGTTCCACAAGCAAGTTATCAAGAATATTGGGACGGGCGATGGAATTACCGGGGTATCGACGATAAACCACCTGGCCTCGGCACATCATTGGCATTGAAGAGATTCTTGGAAACACACAAAACACAATTGCCTAAGTTCTACTAATCACACGGAGCCACTTCATACTCAGTGGCCGCGGTGCAGATAACTGAGTGAGCAACAGAACGTAGAGGGTCTAAGCAGGCGATTTCCATCGAGTGGGATCATGACGACGTTCAGTACCAGCTGGAGACCTAGGGCCAATTGGAACAGGCGAATGCAAACAAACACTGGACTTCCACCCACGACTTTTTCATGCCTCTAAGGGCGTCCCCCTTACTCAGGGTATTTCCTTCAGCTCCTTACACATGTATCTTTGGCCTACCTACGCGAAAGCAGAATCGAGGAGCGGCATGTCTAACTTCGCTGAAATCAACAAGGAAGCTGTGAAGTGCTCAAAGTGTGGAGCGTCAAAGCCTGTTGGCAAGCCCTGTCCTGGTTGCGGGGACGGTAGCTGATCAATAATGCCAGGCAGGGATGTAAGGACGTGCCCGACCTGCAGCGGTAAGGGCTGGATTGAAGACTATGGGCAGAAGCCGTCACCCAATGGATCTCCGATCCGTGCGATCTGCAAGAGGTGTGATGGCGAGGGTGAGTACTTCACTCGGTAGCTGAGCTAGTTCTAGTAATTCGACGGGCATCCGCGTTCCTGAATGCGTGAGAGATACCTTTATCGGGCTGTTGATGACCGTCATCAGCCATTCGCCGGGCGCTCAACGGTGGCCAGCCCACCGATACGATCTAGCACATGACCGAAAACCAACAGATTGAAAATTCTGGATCAAACTTCACCCAGGTGCTGGACGCTGCTGCGAAGCTGCCGGGTGCGAAGATCAGCAGGGCCGCCTACCTCCGGACAGCATTGAAGCGCCACTGCACCGAGGAGCAGATCGAGAGGGCGATCGCCGAAAGTCCAGCGGCAGCGGGTATTCCGCTCAAGGTCATCACTGAGGTAGCAAACACCTCCATCGCTTATGAGACGAGCAAAGTCACCGGTCTTTCGACCCTTGCAGGTATTCCCGGCGGTCTGGCGATGGTCGGCACTGTCCCAGCCGACCTCGTGCAATACATGGGCCACATGCTTCGGATTGTCCAGAAGCTTGCCTATATCTACAGCTGGCCTGACCTCTTCCGCGATGACGGCGAAGAGGTTGATGAGGCAACCGAGAGCATGCTGATCCTGTTCGTGGGCGTGATGTTCGGCGTACAGATCGCCCAGGGTGGGGTCGCAAAGGTCGCTGGCATGATCGCGGGCAATGTGGCTAAGAAACTACCGCAGCAGGCACTCACCAAAGGCGTCATCTTCCCGATTGTGAAAAAGGTTGCTGGCTATCTCGGTGTGAATATGACCAAGAAGCTCTTCGCCAGCGGAGTCGCGAAGGCGATCCCCGTCGTCGGCGCAGTTCTCTCTGGAGGCCTCACCCTAGGCACATTCCTTCCCATGTCCAAGCGGTTGCAAAAACACCTGGCGAGTTTGGAGCTGACCAAGCCAGGACACCGACCCGAAGAGGCAGGCACTATCTACGCCGAGGTCGTCGATCCCGAGGTTGTTGACTCTACTCCGCGATGAGCCGCTACTGAATGAGGCAAGACGCTCACGTGCCTGCTCATCTGCGTTTGAACAATCATGCTTCTCATGCAAGATTTCGGTACAGCGTTGACCGATCAACACTCAGACGACGGGCTACTTCAGCTTTGGGAACTCCGGAGGAGACCAACTCGAGTGCCGTGGCAAGCTGGTCCGCTGTGAGCTTGCGTGTCCTTCCTCGGTAGACGCCGCGAGCCTTGGCCGCGCGAATACCGTCTGCTTGCCGTTCCTTCGTAATGGCACGCTCGAGCTGAGCAAAAGAGGCCATGATGTTCAGCTGGAATTCCGCGAACGCATCCGAGCTTCCAGGAGCAAAGGTAACCCGTTCAGTGATGAACTCCACCGCAACACCTTTGGTCGTCAGTTCTCCTACGATCTGGTTCAAATCTACGACCGAGCGAGCAAGGCGATCCATGGAGGACACCACAATTGTGTCCCCGTCGCGGGCATAAGCAAGCATGTCTGACAACGCAGTCCGTCCAGCTCGTTGTGCTCCCGACTGCTTCTCATCGAATAGGCGGTTGACCTCCCCCAGGGCTGCCAACTGCCGGGCAAGATTTTGGTCGGAGCTCGACACACGGGCATACCCAATCCGCTGCCCATTCTGTTGCACCATATCTAGAGCCTTGCACACTTCTGCTGCAAAACTTGGAAAACGACCCTAACGCGACGGACTTTCCGTTGAGTGCGACCCGTTGCGTATGGGTGTACCCGGTGCCACAGAACCAATGCTTCGGGTCCACGCTTATACACTGCAGAGGTGACAAATACAGGCGGTTGGTTGCAGCTAGGGGCAGCTGTCGTCGTCACCGTTGGGTCGCTGTCCGCTGCCGCGTATTTTGCACAGCCGTCCTTCGTTCCTGTCCCGCGGCTAGATATGCCTGGTGTGATTTTTGTGGGCGTCAAGCAAGGGTCAGCGCCGGCACCAGTCCGGGTGGATGTCTCATTGGACTTTCAACCCTCTCCGACCATGACCACGTTTGGCATGTTTCTGAAGGGCGACGTCGACGCTGGCGTCCCGGCAGAACGAGCAGGCGAATTGGTGATCGGGTTTTGCGGAGGCATGAAGGATGTCCAACTCCGCACGACGGCTGGCGGGAGGGATCTCAAGCTCGAACCTCCTCTACCCTCCTCCGACGCGAACATCTACGCAGGTACGATCGCTTCCGAGTTTTCCCTTGATGATGACTGCGTGACGACTGTCCTTGAAGAAGGGGACCTCACTGGTCAAACCATTGGAGAGGGTGGCATCGGTTGGGCCCTTGGCCTTGAGGGCGAGACGACGGCCGCTACCGAAGCTATTGCCGGCGCCGAGCACCGATATGCCTTCCCCCGTATTGGGACCCTGTCACTTCCTGTCGAGGTTATGAGCATGAAGGGCGGCTTCGGCATAGAAGCGGTAGCTCCAGAATCCGTTGCAAGTATCACACCGACGGACCTTCCTTTGGAGTATGTGCCGACAGTTTCAAGTCCAGAAGTGGAAAACTTACTTGCCCCCGCATGGGGGATTCGCCTTCGGAGTTTCGGTCCGGTTGATGGATATCGGCTGAATGGCGTCGATCAACAACAAAGCGTTGCTGTCCAGCGCGACCTGTTTATCGCCGCCGCACTGGCAGGTACCACCAGTGGTGGTTTGATCTGGGCATGCGGAGCGGTCGGCCCTCTGTTCGATAACCGTCGTCGCAAACCTCCTCCGAAAATTGAAGCACCTGATACAGAAAAAGCCCGTGAGTCGCTTGTGCCCTCTTCTGCAGGTGGGGACGGTGTTTTCCCTTCCCCGGGCAACCGACACTTGATCGCAGCCTCCGTTCTGTTCGGTATCGCTGGATCTACGCTGGGCTGGCTGATCAGCAAGTGGAAGCGATAGTTCCAGTGCCACCTAGTAATGCTAGCGATCTGAGGTTGTGCTTCGTGAGGCGATAGGGTCAGAATCTGTCGCAGACCGGTTGAGCCTTTCGGCACGGTTCGGCCATGGGTTATGACCCTCGGGCTTACCCGCTTTGATCGTGGCTAGATGTCAATACGTCCGCTATCAAAAAGGTCCCTTTTGACCAGACGGAGCAAAGCACCGCCCTAAGGCATCCCAAAGGGCAGGTACCCGGTCATCCCAGCAGCACCGGCCGACTTGGGACGACCTGTCAGAGGTGCCGAATAGGATCGAAGAATGACGGAACCTTTATTGCGTTCGCTTCGCGAGCGGGCTCTTGACGAGAGTGAGACCTTAGCCGGATTACTGCGCAAATGTCTTTTGCTGGGTGCGGAGACGGGATCGAGTTCGTTGCGCGACTGGGCTCGGCACGAGTTGAACGGCTACACCGATGAGGCTCTTCTGCCTGAGTATCGTAAGATTCCCAACGTCCCGATGGTCATGGACTCGATGAGCGGGAACACCTGGATGACCGGTCAGACCGTGACCCGTTCACAGCTACCTGCGGCCGCACGGCAGTACGTGTCGGAGGTGCTTTTCTTGACGCAACCTGTAGAAGAATTTGAACGTTTGGCGCGAGAGAAGGCTTTGCATTTCAAGCCTGGAGGGCTGGCCGCTGCGCAAGCAAAGTGGAATCAGGAAATCGGCCCTTTCCAATCCATCGTGAACCTGTCCTACGTAATGTCAGGGTCGGTCTTCACGGGAATCCTCGGCCAGATTCGGACTAAACTTGTTGATTTCATCGCCGATCTAACGGTGACGACCCCACTGACAGAACTCCCCAGTCGCGCGGACGTCGAGGCTGCGATGCTGCAGCGAATCGGCCACGTGGGGGACGTATATACAACCACTATTTTGGAGCCTTCGGGCCCGACAGCGATCGGTGCTGGCGCCAGTTCATCGGCCGGATTGAGTATCGATGATGTTGTCGAGCTTCTAGCTACCGTGCAACGCTCTGCGCACTCCACCGACGCTGATACGTCTGAGATCGAGACTGCCATTGAAGAACTCCGGGAAGCTATTACGAAATCTCAGCCGGAGACAGGTGAGGTGATTAAGCGAGCCGGCAAGCTTCGCGCATTGGCGGATAAGCTCGGTGTCGCTGCTGTGACGAGCGCGAGCAGCGCAGCGGTATCTGCCCTGATGGACCTAGCAATGCAGGGTGCGTTCGGATAGGAGTTCCGTCGGTAGTTAAGTATTGGCCGGTAGTATCGCCGATACATCAGCTGCGCTGATGGCCTCGGGGCTAAGCCTCAATTTGTCGGTGGTGCCGCTTACCCTGCATATATGGAAGCAATTTACGGACCGCAGGGCCGCGTGGTGGCCTGGTTAGAAGCCAATGAAATCGTGCGGAACCTCGATGGCCAGGTGATTGGCTGGCTGTACGAAGATGCTGTTTACGGACTACAAGGGCAGCATGTTGGTTACTTCAATGACGGTAACTTCCGAGATCACCGCGGCGCCGCAGTTGCTTTCGTTTCGGGAGCGAAAGGCGGGCCCACAAGACCGGTCCGCCATGCCCGTCCGACCCAGCCGGTACGGGCGGTACGACCAGCGCGCGCGGCTCGATCTGCCCGGCAAGCCCGAGCTGCTCGGGTTGGCGTGTGGTCGAACCTGTCGTTCTTTCAGTACTTACCCCGATGACATTGATTCGCGACGCCGCGCACCCGTCGCCCACGCGAGGTCGATCAACAAACGCCGATAACGGAGCGATATGTCAGGCAGCCCATTCGATTGTTTGATAACGCCTGGGCGTTTCGGTGCTCCTACCGTGCACTAGTCCGTACTGCTTATACGTACATGAGCGCTCCAAGCAGCACAGCAGGTCCTGGCCCCGAACCCTCAGCCCGCTGAGGGTTCCCAGAAGGTGCAAGGTGGGGCGTCTGTCAGGGCAACCCCCGGGTTGCTCCCATACGCCGAATGGAGGGACAGCGATGATGTCCTTCGTGACGTAGGAGCAGCAATAGACTGCCAGCATGACGTCAGCACGACTAGCGGGATCAGAGGAGGCTGCCAGGCGGCTAAGTGCCACGTCATTACGTGAGTTTCTAGACCCCGATACTGATAAGGACAAGGCGAGACGGTATCGGCGATATCGGCGTCCAGTTTCCCGTGACGAAATAGCACTCCCCGGTTTGGTGCGGTATGCGTTGAAACTTATCGATCTGCCTTCTGCCGGCCCAGGAGAGAAGGTGGCGTGGTGGGTGAACTTTCTGTTTCAGGGTCGTCAATGCGAACTCGCACTAGAGAAGTTCGGATTACGGTTGTACGTCGAACTCATCGACAATGACGAGACGCAGGCCGATCAAGTGGCAAGGAAAATCGTCAAGAAGCTCAGCTCTAGCATGCGGGTTGTAGAGGACCTAGTGCTTGCCCCGGCTGCGTCTGGGCTCTTCCGTAACGGCGACGCTACTGTGATAAACCAGCACGCTAGTCTGCGACGAACCTATGAGTATTTTCGTGAGCGTTCCTTGCATCCATTGGTTGTCGAAGACGAGGTGAAACATTTCGGTGCTGGAGCTGGGATTGCACAAGCCATAAGCTTCCAACTTGGGAAGCTGCAGATGCAGCTGAATTCGTTCCATGATCTGGTGGCCTCAGTCAACGCCTACCTCAGTCTTCTAGAACACGACATGGTGCTGGCGCTGCCTTTCGAGAATTTCGACCCTTCCAAGCACTCTCTCGAAAGGTTCATCGGTTCTCGGTGGGGGGACAAGTACAGGCAGATCTTCGATCTGACGCAACGGGACGACAAACTCTACTACGACAGGCTGGTTGATGTAGTCGAGCGCTGGCGCAATACCTATTCTCACGGGGGATTTGAGAAAGGGAACGGATCTTCGGTCTACCTGCACTATGAAGGGATTGGCGCCATCCCTGTGGGGTTGAGCTCCGCAACTGAGCGTGTCGGCATCTTCTTCACGCACGCTACAGACGAAGACATTAACCACGTTTTTGAGCTCTTTGATGAGTTCGACGCCTGGCTCCGAGACACGCGTATGCGTTACGCCATGGAGTGGATTACTTCCGGCCTGCAGGTTCGCTTTGATCCCATCTTCCGGGCTGAACTCTTCGACGCCATGAAAAGCCCCGAACGATTTTCGAAATACGTAGACTACAACGCATACCTTGATGAACGTGCTGTAAACATGGATTACTGAGATTCAGTCAACTACGATCTCGCGCAGCAATTGATGTCAGACTGACCTGCCGAGTAGTGACGTTGCATGCACAGCAATAGGACCGGGGCGATAGAAGTTTACGCCGTGACCGTCTACAGACGCTCAGGTGTCGTTCAGGGCGCTTGTCACGGCCATATCTACGACGAGACCGAGTCAGATGTCCGGCTCGGGGAAGTAGTGTTCGTCTTCGAATTCAATCTCCACCTCCACTCCAGCGATCTCGAGCTCCGCTTCGTCCGCCAGCTTCAGGCCACAAACGTTGCACTCAAAGTGAAGAACATGGAGAGTGCTGTAATAGGTTGGCCACCCATCTTCGTCGTACTGAGTCTCTCCAGAACCTTGATGCACCTCTCCTGTTGCCCACCCGAGATACCCGCATCCTGGGCATGATGTTGTCTCGTTGTAGTCCATGGTCGTCCGCCAAGACCCGACCATTCCTGAAAGGATTCCGTCCGCCGCAGCTTCTGGAAGCCCCGCTTTCAACTCGGAAATCCGTATCCGCGCAGCAGCCAACTTCCCCTGAACGATCTGCTCCCAAGCCAAAGCATCTGCTTCGACCATCCCTGGTGCGATGCTAGACAGTTCTTCCCCCCACCACTCCTTAGGCACGTAGCCGTAGTGCGTTCGAACGAACTCGGCGAAGCGGACCATTGGCCGGACTGCACTGCGAAGCAGGTTTTGTTGAACCAAGCCCATATGTGCAGCGGCATTCCTGACAGTGAAAACCGATTGATCAGCGGTGCTCCAGGTAGGTAGCAGCTTGATATGCCGCAAACGCTCAATCGCCTTCGTGGCCTCCAGTGACTTCACCTGAAACGCATCCAAATTGTCGACACCCGGCAGCTTAGTCCCTGAGTACTTCAGAAGGGTTGCAACATCGGAGCTCACTGGAAGGAGCAAGGTCGGATGCACCGAGGCCAGTAATGATTTAGCTAGTAGTTCTACTGACGTCCCCATACTTAGAGCGGCATCCAGCTGCTCGAATTCGTCCTCTGAGGTGTAAAGCCTTAGCGCCCGTTGAGCATGTCGCTGACCGACCTGATGCAGGTGTCCGGCGAGGTCGGCATGGGATCGATATATGTTGCCGAATGGCCAGTCGGCACGAGAGGAATGAGAGGCGTAACCATCGGTAGGAAAGTTCATCCGCTAAGCCTAGGGCGACGCCGAAATTCGACGTGTTTTGGGTGTCGCCCTCCCAAAGTGCACTCTCCATAAGCTTCCGAATGGAAGCACGATCCGAGAAGTCATAGCCGACTATGTGTGGCTATCGCTACACCGTTCTTCAAGGAGAAGCACGGGCAAGGACGATTCTTCAGGGGCTAGCTGGCCAGCGGTGCGCCCGTGACGTGCCTGCCACCGCAGCCCTGACAGAAGGTGGCATCACTAAGAATTAGCCCCATGCACGACACACAAACCAATTGCCGACATAACCCAACTGCTGACAGCTAAGCCGGCTGTCGCGCGATGAGGGATCCCGAAGGGACAAGATCGACTGATTGGTGCCCTAGCCTCCTGCCCACCTGTGCACGGCACAAGCTCCCTCCGCTTCGCTGCTTGTCCCGCACACACGTGGACAGCAGGGACCAGCATGACCGCCTGCACACGGCCACCACGTCACCGACATTGGGAGTCTCACCTCGAGCGAGCGGTGGCCGTGCACAGCCTGGTTTCGGGGCAATAATGGGTCGATGAAGAGCACACCGCTCAAGGCCGGCGCTCCGGTGGCGCTGGCGCTGGCCAGGGCGGTGCCGAAGATCCCTGCACCGGATGATTTGCCCGGTGGCTGTTTCTATGAACCCAAATGGGATGGCTACCGTCTGATGATCTCCTCGACCGAGGACGGAACGACGCTGTGGAGCCGGCAGGGCAAGGACCTGACCCGCTACTTCCCGGACCTTCTCGCCGCGGCCGAGGAACAGATCCCGCCGGGCTTCATGATCGATGGCGAAGCAGTCATCTGGACCGACGGTCGGCTCGACTTCGAATCCCTGCAGAAACGGCTCACCTCATCGAAGAAGAATCTGCCCACACTGGTCGCTGAGCGTCCCGCGTCGTTTGTGGCGTTCGATCTGCTGCAGGCGGCCGGCACCGACACCCGCAACCTGGTACTGCGGGACCGACGGGAACTACTGGAGGAATTCGCATCCTGGTGGGAACCACCACTGGACCTCTCCCCCACCACCACCGACCCAGTCAAAGCGGCCAACTGGTTTGAAACGATGCCCTCAACCGGGATCGAAGGACTGGTCATCAAGGGCGCCGACCAGGAATACCAGGGCGGTGAAAGGCAATGGCTAAAGGTCAAGCACCGGGAAACCCTGGACGTGGTGTGCGCGGCGGTAATCGGCCCCATCAGCCGGCCAGAAATGGTGGTCGCAGGCCTCCCCATCGAGGGGGAGCTGCGCATCGTCGGCCGCACCTCCCTCCTAAAAGGACAGGCCTCCAAAGCACTGGCCCCGCACCTCAAGCCAGGGCGACCGCGACATCCGTGGCCGACGGAAGTGAAATCCGGTGCGATCGACCGATTCAACAGCACCAGCCCCACCACGGCACTGACACTGGTTGAGCCCCTGGTCGTGGAAGTCTCCGCCGATACCGCGTTCTCCGGCGCATCCTTCAGACACGCCCTACGGTACGTGCGCGTCCGTCCGGAGTTGAACCCGGATGACGTCGCCCTTCCGCAGCACCTGAACCGTAGTCGCTGATTTTGGGCGGTACGGTGACAGGAATGGAACTCACAGGCACCATCCGCACTCGCGGAACTGCAGAAACCAGTCACGTCACCGCCACTGGTGCAACCTACGACGAAACACGAGCATCACTGTACGCCGTGGTCCCGGAAGGCGCGCAGCTGATCGTCATCCGCACCGATCGGGCATGACTGATATTCGAACTCGTGTTTTGATGTGAACCGTTCCTCGGAGAGGGGTTAAACGACCAGTGCCGGCACCGTGCGAATGGGGGAAACGTACGAAAGCCGGCACGGGAGGACAAAGTCCTCGGTCGCTACACCAATATGGGGGAATCGGTGCGCTGATCTTCAGCCTACCGGCCATCATCGGGGAAGGCTGGAGTGTTCACCCTCGGCGTGCCCGGACTGCAATACCGGGAAGGGAGGTGCTGGCGGTAGGCGAGAGCAAAAGGTAACGGACGTACTATGTGGCACTGACGCTGGCGGAGCCTGCGGTGGTGGAAGTCTCCGCCGATAGCGCGTTCTCCGGCCCAGCCTAGACACGCCCTGCGCTATCGACGTGTCCGTCCGGAGTTGGACCCGGACAGTGTCGGTATGCCCGAGCACTTGAAGTGGCTGCGACCCCGCCCGGTCACGCAGATCTCCTGTATGGGCTGCGGGGCATGGTGGGGTGTGGATTCGTTTCGGGATGGGTGGCATCGGAAGAATGAGGTTCATGACTGCTGGTGATGTTGTTCGTCCCGATGGCTACAGCCAGACGCTTGAGGCGCTGAAGCGCCGCGTCCGCGAGGCCCGCGTCCAGGCGCTGCGGACGGTCAACACGCAGTTGATTGAGCTGTATTGGCACATCGGTCATGAGATCCGCAGCCAGCAGGAACGCCAGGGCTGGGGCAGCAAGGTCATCCGGCAACTCGCCGAAGATCTGCGGACCGAGTTTCCGGACATGACCGGCTTATCGCGGAGCAACCTGCACTACATGCGGGCTTTCGCGGGTGCTTGGACGGCAGAGGCAATTGTCCAACAGCCTGTTGGACAATTGCCGTGGGGTCACATCACCACCCTGCTGGACAAGCTCGACGACGCTGCCTCACGCCAGTGGTATGCCGCCGCGGCCGTGGAGTACGGGTGGTCGCGCAACGTGCTGCTGAACATGATCATGAATAACTCGATGGAACGCACCGGCGCGGCGCCGTCGAACTTTGCCCGGCAGCTTCCCTCCCCTGATTCGGAGCTTGCCCAGCAGGTAGCGAAGGACCCGTACGCGTTCGAGTTCCTCGGCCTGTCCGGTGAGGTCGCCGAGCGGGACCTGGAACAGGCGTTGACGGACCGGATCGTTGATACCCTGCGCGAGCTCGGTCCCGGGTTCGCGTTCGTGGGCCGGCAGGTGCACTTCGAGGTCGGCGGCGATGATTTCTATATTGACCTGCTGTTTTTCCACGTCGAGCAGCTGCGGTATTTCGTGATCGAGCTCAAGACCGGGAAGTTCCAGCCCGAGCACGCCGGGAAGCTGAACTTCTACGTTGCCCTGGTCGATGACCAGCTCAAACGTCCAGCCCACAACGAGACGGTCGG
Organism: Arthrobacter sp. D2-10; assembly: GCF_054161285.1. Classification (NCBI taxonomy): domain Bacteria; kingdom Bacillati; phylum Actinomycetota; class Actinomycetes; order Micrococcales; family Micrococcaceae; genus Arthrobacter; species Arthrobacter sp. D2-10. Next base: position 12,003 of record NZ_CP096432.1, read on the forward strand.
CATCCTGATCTGCGGGTCCAAGAACGAACACACCGTCCGGTACGCGCTGGGACGCTCGAGCTCGCCGATGGCCATCTCCACCTACACCTACGACTCCCTGCCACCAGCTGAGAAGAACGCCCTGCCCGGCGCCGAGGAGCTCTCAGCGGCGTTCGACCAGCTCGAACCAGGAACCGGTTCCGCCTCCCGCGCATAGGTGTATTTTTAATCGAACGCGTATTCGATTAGGAGTGCCCGGGATGATGACCATTGTTGTGACTGTGCAGGGAGTCCGGGCGGTCGTGCCGGTCATCACGGTGCTGTCTTTGCCGGCCTCAATTCCTGCGGGGTTTCCCTCTCCTGCGCAGGACTATTACGACAAGGGCATCGATCTGAATGCCCATCTGATCAAGGACGTGACGAGTACCTTCATTGTGAGGGTCTCTGGTGAGAGCATGGTCGGTGCCGGCATCAGCGATGGTGATGAGCTCATCGTGGACCGGTCCCTGACCGCCGTGGATGGGTCTGTGGTGGTCGCAGTGCTCGATGGGGAGCTGACCATCAAACGGCTCAGGATCACCCCGGGCGGTGTTGTTCTCGCCGCGGAGAACCCGTCGTTCCCGGACATCGTGGTGCCCGAACTCGGGGACTTGAGCATCTGGGGTGTGGTCACCCGATGCCTGCATTACGTCTGAGGCAGCACCTAGTGTGAACACCGCCAGATCACACACCACCGGCAGCCCCAGGCTGCACACCAGGAAATGACGACCCGCATGAGTACCCGCAGTTTCGCCCTCGTGGATGCGAACAGTTTCTACGTCAGCTGTGAAAGGGTCTTCGACCCCTCACTGGAGGGTATTCCCGTCGTGGTCCTGTCCAACAATGACGGGTGCGCGGTTGCCCGCAGCTCCGAGGCCAAAGCCCTCGGCATACAGATGGGCGAACCCTGGTTCAAACTGGCCCCGCGGGCCAAGGAGTGGGGCCTGATCCAACGCTCCAGCAACTACGAGCTCTACGGCGATCTGAGTTCCAGGTTCATGACCCTCCTGGGCAGGTACAGTCACCGCCAGGAGGTCTACAGCGTGGACGAGTCCTTCCTGATAGTCGACGGCCCACCCCAGGCTCTGGTCGCGACCGGCAGGGACATCAAACGCACAGTTGCCAGGAACACCGGCCTGCCCGTGTGTGTGGGCGTCGGGCCGACGAAAACGCTGGCGAAGTTCGCCAACCGGATCGCCAAGCAGAACCCGTGGATGAACGGGGTGTGCAACCTGGACACCATGCCGGCCGCCCACGTGGAGGCCATCATGGGCCGGGTCCCAGTCACCGGGATCTGGGGTATCGCCGGCCGGCTCGGGAAACGCCTGAACGCCATGGGAATCTTCACCATCCAGGATCTGCGCGACGCGGACCCCGTCCTCATCCGGAAAAAGTTCAACGTCGTCGTCCAGCGCACCGTGCTGGAACTGAACGGCATCGCATGCATCGAACTGGAAACAACCCGGGCGGACAAGAAACAGACCATCTTCTCCCGGTCCTTCTCAACCCCGGTCACCACCGTGGACCAAATGCACCAGGTCCTGTCCCTGTACGCGCAATCCGCCGCCGCCCGACTGGCCCGCGACAAACAGGTCGCCACGATCATGACCGTGTTCGCCGGCACCTCACACTTCAACGAAAGGGCCTCATCCTTCCCCTCGGTGACCGTGAAGCTGCCGACTCCGACCGCTGACCCGGTCATCCTCACCAAGGCCGCCGTCGGTGCCCTCGACGGGGAACTCATCGAAGGGATCCCCTACGCCCGGGCAGGCGTCATCCTCACCGGGCTCTCCCCCGCCGGCGCCGAACCCACCTTCGAGGAATTCATCACCGTCCACGAACGCCGAGAAATCGGGAACCTCATGGGCGAAATCAAAGACAAATACGGTCCCACCAGCATCGGCCTAGGGGCCGCCGGCCTGCTCAAACCACCGGACTGGACCATGAGCCGCAAACACCAATCCCCCCGATACACCACCGAGTGGTCCGAACTGCCCATCGTCAAAGCAAGCTGACGCATCAAGAGCACCGGCACTGCTCCGACACCTAGTCTTCTGCGGTCTCGGGTTCGTCCGTTGGTTGCACTCCGCGTTGGATTGCTTCGCTGGTGCGGGTGTAAGCGTTGGTGATGTAGTTTTCGAGCTTGGCCCGTTCGATCCGCCATTGCCCGCGGCCGCCGATCTGGATCGCGGGCAGGTCGCCGCTACTGATGAGTGCCCGGATCTGGCTTTCCGTGGTCGCTAGTTCGGCGGCGACGTCCTTGATGGTCAGGAAGCGGGGCTGTTCCTGGCTGGCCATGCGTCGGGCACTCCTTCTTCTCGTGTGTCTGCCTGTGAGCGTATGGGTGGGGCCGGGTGCTGCACCACACAGCTCCCGGCCCCGGGGTTTCCTCTGCGAAAAGGAAAATCTATTCGGTTCGGTGTTTCTCTTCGTCGCGGTTCCGCCTGCCGGTGCGAAGGGCGCCTGGCGGGACGGGTTCGAACGGTTTACCGCCGTTGTGCTTGCGCTGCAGCCGGCGCACTTCCTTGAGCACTGCTTTCTCGATCAAGTCTGACACGGACGCGTACCCCTCGGCGGCCCCTGTGGACAGGAACGCGGCACGGACCCTGCCCGCGTCTTCCTGGGTGAAGTACGGGGTAAAGGAGGCCGGCTTCCGCTTACTCATTTACTCACTTACTCATTCGGTCTTTGGTGTCTGTTCGTCGTATCGGTTTCTGGCTTCGTCGTAGGTGAGGTTCAGGGCCTTAGCGATGTCATGCCAGTCGGCGCCTTGGTTGCGCGCCAGTTTCACTGCTGCGCCCAGTACCCGCTGTGCCCGTTCGAGCTGTTCCTGGTGGCCTTCGAGCAGGGTCCGCCAGTCCTCCATGAGCCAGCCGCGGCCGAGCATGTCCTCATCGTCGGAGAGCTCGAAACAGTCCCCCAGCAGCCGGTAGGAGTTGAGTAGCTTCGCGGCCTCGTCTGGGGTGAGGTCGTCGAAGTCGTTGGTGTCGCTGGGGCCGGCGTAGGGCGTGTCCCTCATCGTATGGTCCTCACAAGTGGTGGCAGGAAGTGCCGGCGACCAGCGTAACGCTGCATGGGCCGCCAGCACTCCCGGGTTGGAGATTTAGAACGGGGGTTCGCTCATTTCGGGTGCGTTGCCCCAGCCGCTGTTGCCGGCGTTTGCTGGTGCCCCCCAGGGGTCGTCCTGCCCGCCCTGGTTGTACTGCTGGGAGCCTCCCCTGCCCTGCCCGTCGGCGCTGGGGCGTTGGGTGCGGTTGACCTTGGCGGAGGCGTAGCGGAGGCTCGGGCCCACTTCGTCGACCTCGAGTTCGGTGACTGTCCGCTTTTCGCCTTCCTTGGTGTCATAGGAGCGGGACTTCAGCCGACCCTGCGCGATGACGCGGGTTCCCTTGGTGAGGGACTCGGCGACGTTCTCAGCGGATTCGCGCCACAGGCTACAGCGCATGAACAGGGTTTCCCCGTCTTTCCATTCGTTGGATCGCCGGTCGAAGGTCCGCGGTGTGGATGCGATGGTGAAGTTCGCGACCGCTGAGCCGGAGGGGGTGAAGCGCAGCTCCGGGTCTGCGGTGAGGTTCCCGATGACGGTGATGGTGGTTTCGCCTGCCATGATGATCAACTCGCCTTTCGTAGTGGTTGTGGTGTTGTCGTTGAATAACTTAGGTGTGGGGCTTTGCGGGTCTAGCTGGTGTGGAGTTCGATGACGTGGCTGATCTTGGTGGGGTTCAGTCCTGACCAGTGGTCTTCGCTGCCGTCCTTGTCGTACACGACGACGGGGGCCTGGGAGTAGCCGAGTTCTTCGGTGATGTACTCAAGGGCTGCCGGTGTGGTGGAGATGTCCACGATCTGGGGTGAGAGTCCTGCGTCCTGGAACTTCTCGATGGTCTTCCTGCAGGGGAAGCATCCGGGCTTGGTGTAGATGGTGAGAGTCATAGTATTCAGTCCTTGGTTACGTATCGGTTTTAGTGAGAGTCAACTGCTGTACTACTGCTCCAAGTCTAGCGTTTTTTCATCTGAAAAACGAGGGTCTTTCGGGCTTATTCGCGCTCTCCTTGGTTGGTGGTTTCGTTCCCCTCCCCCGTTGTTTTTGCCTGCTGGCAAGCTTGCTTGCTTGTCCCCGACGCAGCAGTGCTCAACCCGCAGGGCAGCACCCGTTACGGGAAGTGGGAGGAAATAAGCGACCCTGGGAGCGCCGAAGACATTGCTGGGCGGTGCCGCCGGCCGAAAGCCGGTTGACGCTGCGGAGCGGGGACGCATAATCCGTAGGACAGCAGCAAAAACAGGTTTCAGAGTCTCAGCCCGAGCGCAGCGAGGCCCGCGTGTTCCAGCCTGGGATGGTTTGGTCCAGAGTGTTTCGTCTGGTGGGGGCTAGTTTTCCGGCTCGGGCTTTGGCGCGTTGGGTTTGGATCCAGACGTCGAGGGTGGCTTCCAGTGCTGTGGCGTCGGGTGTTTCGCGGTGTGGCATGCGTCCTGCGTCGGCGATGAAGGCCAGTAGTTGGGCGTGGATGGTGCGCCAGTGGGTTTCGCGGTCACCGAGCGCGGTGCCTTGCCACTTCCCAAGCCGGTCCAGCCGGGTGGTCTGGTCTTCGGTGAGGCGGCCGTGGAGGTGGCGGGTGCGTTGCCAGCGCAACCATTTGTAGAGCCGGCGTTCGGCCGGGTCTTCGGAGAGTTGCTGGGGGAACCGCCCGGTCCGTTTCATGAGTTCCTGGAGCTCGGTGTACCGGTCGTCCCAGGACGGCCGCGCCGGTGCTTGCTGCCAGCCCTTCGGTGGGAGTGCTGGCTGGTCGTGCAGGAGGAGCCGGCGGCCGGCCAGGGTGGGGTCGTGGCGTTCCCGGGTCCGGATGTGGAGGCGGACTTTCTCGTATTTGACGCGGCAGAGCCGGGAGATCTGGCGCAGGCTCAGTCCCCGCTGGTACATCAGGAGCCATTCCTCGCGGGAGGTTGCCGGCCCCCATTCCCCATCACTGGTGGTGTCCTGACCGGGCACGTCGTGGGTGAGGGCTCCGGTCACAGGTGCCGGCGGATACGCGGGTCCGGGTTCGCCCAGGTGAAGTTCACCGGCCCAATGCCGGCGCCGTGGGCGGGTGCGCTAGTGGTGAGGGCTTCCTCGGCGGGGCTGGGCTTTTCGTAGCGGATTACCTGATTCGGATGGGTGTAGTCGGCGCCGGCCATATGGTGTCCCCCCTGCTTTGTCGTTTCTGGTGGGTTTACTGTATCGGGCCGGTTGTGGCGCCACGAGGTTGGCGGTGCTGTGCGTGGAGTCGTGTTGGATGCGGCGGCCGGAGGAGCGCCAGCGGGGGAGGCCGCCGCCGCGCACCTCGGAAACCAAGGACGGGGCAGGGAACCTGCGCGGCTCCCTGCCCCTCTCACCCTGTGGTTAGCGCTGGTAGGCGGTGTGCTGGTTCTTGACGCATGCCGGGAGGTTCCCGGTGTCGACCAGCTGGGTCAACAACTGGGCGAGCCGGTTCTCCGGGTCCGCCTCGCGGGCTTTGGCCAGGTACTGGGAAGCGATCGAGGACCGGCCCTTGTACCAGTGGGTCCAGCCGAGCAGGGCGAACAGGGGTGTGCGGGCCTCGGTCGGGGTATATCGGAACAGCTCGATCACGAGGTACTGGGTGGCATCGACGCGGTTCCAGTCGGGCCGGCCGGGGTAGCGTCCGGTGACGACGTCGGCGAACACGTCTGGGTCGTCGTCGGTGCTGATGGTGTCGGCGAAGATGCGGTCCCTTACGGCGGGGGTGTGCAGGGCCGCGACCAACTGTAGGGCGGTGTCCTTGTCGGGTGTGGTGCCGAGGGTTTCCTGCCACAGTGCCCGGTTCTCGGTCATGACGGGTGCGGTCCAGTCGGCGGGGTCGGTGATGGTCCAGCCGGTGATGATTTCCCCGATCCGGTCGAGGATCGCGTTATCCCCGGTGTAGGCGGGGTCGATGACGGCACCGGCGGCGGGGTTGGATCCCTCGTAGATCAGGTGGGCGTTGAGCATGCTGTCGGTGACCTCATCCAGCGGGTTCGGGGTGCAGCAGTCCGCGTCGTCGCAGAAGTACGTGGTCCAGTGCTCGGAGGTGACGAGCCAACTGTCGAGGATGCCGGTTCCCGCGAGATCGAGGGCCATGTCGAGTGCCTGGGCGTGCTCACTGTAGGGTTTGGTGCCGTCGATGGTCGCCCGGTCGGTATAGGCGATGAACAGGACCCCGTCGGCGTCCTTGTCGTTGGCGAGGTAGTGCAGGACCGTGGCCGCGTACTGGGCCGGGTGCACATCATCACCGGGCGCGTCGAGGCGCAGGGTCGCGCCGATCTGCTTGCCGCGCATGGTCAGGAACACGAACGACTCACGCGGCGTGAAGCCGAGGGTGTGCAGGACGTAGGCCAGGATGTCGGCCGGGGACGATACGGACAGCGGTGCCTTGCTCATGATTCTGGTGCTCCCTTTCGCAGGTGGGGAAGGTTGCCGTGTGGTGGTCCAGCAGTTGCCCTCTCCCCCGTCGTTGTTTTGCCTGCTGGCAAGCTTGCTTGCTTGTGCCGACGGAGCCGGGTCAACCCCGCAGGGGCAAGGAAACGGAAAGTCCGGTAAGGAAATAAGCGACGCAGGAGCGCCGTCCGGGGTTTCCGGGCCCGCAGCAGCGCAGCTGTTGACCCGGTGGAGCGGGCACGCATAATCCGAAGGACAGCAGCAAAACCAAAAAGAGATCCGGGCTGGCGGCGACGAAGGAGCCGCCAGCCGTTACAGCCCGAAGCGCCAGCGGAGGACCGCTCCCCGGTGCGAGCTAGCGAGTCACCAGGCCCCTTTCGTCTGGGCCGGCTCCGTCCGGGCCGGGCAGCACCCCCACCAACCTTGGATGGGTGGCAGGGGCACCGTTCGACCGGGCGGGGCTAGTTTTCGTTGTCGTAGGGCCGGCAATATTTGCTGGGTAGGTCGGCGGCGGTGTCGGGCAGATCAGCCGGCCCGTCGGACTGGCCCGATTTCCAGTGGAAGAACACTTCCTCGGTGATCCCTTCGCAAGCAGGCTTCCTGGGAGCGGAACCAGCGGGAGCGGGTGTCCCCCTCGACATAGGTGCTGTACCCGAAAAGGTCCCCGGCCTGATCGCGGTACCGGGCGACGGTGATGATGATGTTGGGCCAGGCTCCGGCGTCCCACCCGTCACTGCCCCAGCTGGGCAGGGCCACCCAGCCGGTGCCGGTAAGGGTTTCCATCCAGTCGTACCCATCGCCGGTGCGGTCATCGGCGGGCAGTTCGGGTGTGGTGATGGCTTCGCCGGTGTCCACGGCGACGGTACGGGTCAGCATGCGCTTAATCACGATGTGTCCTCTCCTGTGGGTTTAGCGGGCGATGAGGCCGGTGGTGGTGTCGATGGTCAGGCGTGAGCGGGCGCGGTCCCGGTGCGGGTTGTCCCCGCTGAGCAGGAGGTTCAGGGCGGTCAGCTTGCCCGGTTCCCGGTGCTCAGTGATCTCCCCGCAGCTCGACCACGGGCGCGGCATATCCGGCGATAGTGGCGGTCCGGCCCGTGGGCGGGGCGAGGACGAATGAGGTTTGCGTTGGCATGATGATGCTCCTTTTCGCAGGTGGGGAAGCTGGGCGGTGGTGGTCCAACAGTTAGCCCCTCTCCCCCGTTGTTGTTTTGCCTGCTGGCGGAGCATCGCGCAGCTGTGCCCGACGGAGCCGGGTCAACCCCGTCAGGGGCGAGGAGGCACGGCAGGTGGGAGGAAATAAGCGACCCTGGGAGCGCCGGACACCTGCTGGGTGGACGGAGCAGCGCAGCTGTTGACCCGGTGGAGCGGGCACGCATAATCCGAAGGACAGCAGCAAAACAAAAAGATCCGGGTTGGCGGCGACGAAGGAGCCGCCAACCCTTCACAGCCCGGAGCGCCAGCGGAGGCCCGCTCCCTGGTGCGAGTCAGCGAGTCACCAGGTTCCCTTCGTCCGGGCCGGCTCCGTCCGGGCCGGGCAGCACCCCCACCACCCATCTCAGGTGGTGGGGGCCGCTCCCCCGTAGCTAGATCGCTTCGGCGTACTCGGGTTCCTCGGCGGCCAGTTCCTCTTCCCCGGCGTGCACCTCGTCGAAGGTTTCCTCCGACTCCGGCACAACCGGGCCATCCGGGGTACTGGTTTCTGTGTCCACGGGTTTCTGCGGCTCTGCATTTGTGTGCTCCGTGATGAGGGTTTCCACATCGCTGAGGGTGCAGCTTCTCCGGACTAACGCGACCAGTAAAGGGCAAGCCCGGGGGTAGCAGCTAAACCCAATGGATCCGGCCGTCGATGATCCAGTAGTGACACCGGCGCCCAGGCCCGGTGTCATCCACGCTGGGGTGCAGCGAAAGCGGTGCCTTGCCGCGTACCTTCCAGAACGGACGTCGCCGAGAGTCCAAATTTACGAGGACCCTATGGTGTCCCGTGCACGGACAGTCAAACGCAAGCCACTTACTAATACCTTCATCGCGAACAATGACTGCAGTCTTACGCGGCAACAATTCCGGCACGTCTCCCGCACTGCTCACCTCCGCCCGGATACGCCACTTGTGCCAGGGCCACAGCTTGGCCAGCCATTCAGTAATCACGAGGACCAGTGGGTTCCGAGAAAAGGTAGGGTGTCACCTTTGCCCATTGCTCTTCCCTCGGGGCTGCAATAGTGCCCTTGAACTGGGTCTTTTGTGTTCGTGGACACTTCTCGATCGTGGATTCTGAGCAAAACTTCCGAGGGGGCAGGCTCTGGCCCATAACCCACAAACCTCTCAATCAGCTCTCCGACAGATACGGCTGCAACTGCGGTGGTGAACGCGATCACGGCGGGTTCGACTCCCGGCAGCGCGGGTGCGTATCCCTCCTTGACCAACCGTTGATGCTCAGACTCCACCATCTCTTCCGCCGCCGCCCGATTCATGTCGATGCGTCCTCGACAAACAAGGCAAGCCGCGCCGGGGTGAAGGATCGTGATTCGGCCGTCGATGCCGCGCAGCTGCCCTGCACCTTCCGAATCGAGAAGGACGCCGCAATCAATGACAGGCGCAAGGTAGTAGGAGGAAAATCGCGACAACCGTAACCGCCCAGCATTATCGTCTGTGCAGCCGAAGACTACGTCGGCGCCAACAAGCCGGCGGGCTGAGGCCTCGCTTGTCACCTTCCCAAACACTTTCTCGACAACAGCCTTTTCGGAAATGCGCTCCAAATGGTCACCCAGTACGTCCACTTTGTATCGCCCTACGTCTGCCAATGTTGAACCGTACACACGGGTGACGTTGCTCTCCGACAAAGTGTCCTCATCCATAAGAATGAAGTGTCGGGCGCCCAGGCGGACCAGTTGCTCGGCAACCGCCGACCCGGTTCCACCGCATCCCACAATTGCTATGCGCAATGCCCCAATTGCCTGCTGCACATCGCCCCCGAAGGCGCGAACGTTTCGATCATGCAAGCTTTCAAGAGGTGCTGATTCGGCCACGGAGGATGAAACCAGGGAGAACCTAGAGCCAGCAACGAAGATTCGGTCTAGCTCGTGAACTGCACGCTCAGTTTGAATACGTCCGGTGAAGGCAAGGCGCCCGTCCGGAGCGGAAATAATCAGAGAACCATAAAGATCCTGTCCGCTCCGGACCCGAAAGGTTTGGGCCAGCTCCTGGTCGACGCGGCGGTCCTTCGAGCTCGGCTCAGGGCTTGCCTCGCGGCCAGGATGGGTGTGTACCCAAATGGCTACTGCACCCAGGGCCTCCGCCCTGCTGAGCATCGGTACATAGCCATCGGAAGCAACCACCAGCGAACTATCATCGCGATGAGCGTAGGCATCATGAGACAACTCATGGAATTCCACACCAAGAAGCCGCTTGCCTCCCGACGGTTCGGAGGCTAGTCGAGCAAGCAGAACACCTCCGCTCTCCACTGGCAGCTGAGCCAGGCTTAAGAATTCTGTAGCCAAATGATCCGGCAAGACCAATGTGTTAGTCATGGATACACCACCTGCGCCGCCCGCTCCGTTTCTGCTCGAATCAGCGCCAAGTAGTTCTCCAGCCCGTCTATCCCTGACCGCCATTGACCGGCACTGAGATGCCGAGACCAGCGCTGCCATGTGCGCCCCAAATGCATCTCCGAGACTTCTGTCGCCTGGATTACGCTTCCGCCTGCTGTTGTCAGTGCGGGAGAGAACCACCACATGTCGGGAGCAGCGTCGGGATAACCACCGGGGAGCCTGACGAGCAGGTCAGCTGATGTGCGGTTGAAGCCATCAGGAAGGGGCCAAGAAGGAAAGACGATGCATGTCATCCCCGATTCGACCGCAGACTCGAACTTATGCCCGGCTTCCACCAGAAAGGCTTCGTCAAGCGGGGGCAAGTAGGTCATCTGGTTAGCGTCCATCAGGCTTACCCGGGTTGATCTGACCCGGGGCTGTGAAGAAGCGCATGCCGTGCCTTACTTCAACAAGTTCATCGTTAGCAATCTTCTTGTCCTGATCACCGGGCACTACCAGCCACAGGTCGCGCTCCTGGCCAATGTTGGGTTGGGCGAGTTGTCGCAACTGAGCCCCCGTAAGGGCAGTAGCCGTGATGTCGTAGTCTGCCCTGTCGATACGGATCTTGTAGGTCTTCAGCTTGGTGCTGTTGTCGTTAGCCATGTTGCCTCCATGTTCTCGTGTGCGTCGATTCCGAAGCACCGTTTCGACTCTAACACACTGTTTCGCGACTGATGCGATGCGTCAAATATGAGACACTCAAGGTATGGCTAAAACATCCATCGATGTACAACTTCTCTATGCAACGCTCGATGCGGCTCGTGTGGAGAAAGGAATCTCTTGGCGGGCGCTAGCTAAAGAAATCGGTGTAAGCCCATCTCTTCTGTCCCGACTGGCGAACGGGCTAAAGCCGGATACGGATAGCTTCGCAACACTGGTGGGCTGGCTCAGAATGCCGGCCGAGACCTTTTTTGTTAACGCAGATGCAGCGGCGGAACGGCGGCAACCGGAGTTGATGGCGCAATTGGCGCCGCTTCTGCGCGCGGATAAGGACCTAACGGATTCGGGCATCGCATATCTAGAAACAGTCTTCGCTGCGGCTGTAAATCATGTGAAATCCGGAGGTTGATGGTTCGTGCGACGTGGTTTCAAGGCGGAGGCCCGAAGGCTCGCTCTGGAAGTGCGCGCTGAACTCGGAGTTGATGCGCATGGCCCTTTTGACCCCTACGCTCTCGCCGAGCTCTATGGCGTAGAGGTGATTCGCCTGAGCAAACTTGATTGCGATCCGGTTGCTAAGTCGTACTTTTTAGAAGAACAGGGGGACGTCTTTTCGGGCGCCCTCGTGCCTGTCGGTTCACGCACCGTCATCCTCGAAAACGACGGGCAGCCAAGGGTTCGACGAAGATCAACCATGAGTCACGAGATTGCCCACCTGATCCTCGAGCATCCGTTCGGCGTCTCCTTGGCCAACGACCGTAGGTGTGGCCTCGGGGGTAACTATGAAGAGGAAGCAGATTGGCTGTATGGGGAACTTCTTGTTCCGACCGACGGGGCATTTCGCCTGGCCAAACGTGGCGCGTCAGACTTGGAAGCCGCGGCGGCCTTCGACGTAAGTTTGGCGGTTGCGCGATGGAGAATGAACCATAGTGGTGCCCGCAGGAGGGCATCGAATACTCGTAAGAAACTTGGCGTCTCGGTCAGTTAGGGCACCGTCCCCCTAAGCCCCTTGCGTTGATTCTTCCCAGGGTTCCAGACGAAGACCAAGCAATCGGCCGTTGTCGCTCTTGGCTCAGCTATCACGGGATGATGAGCATAAGAGCCCGTTCAATTCGTCCTTGACGCCGCAGGAAAAGCTACGCTCATCAAATGGGAACTCGTACGCTTTCCGAAGACCACCAAGTGGAGGATGTAACGGTTCAGGAAGGTGACATTGAAGCTTTCCTCCGGCTTCCGGAGGAACAGCGCTTTCAAGTCATTCGGACACTAAGACATGAAGCCTCGCTCCTCTCTGGTGGTGGTCTCGGTCCAATGGCCGGCATTTATTTTGCAGCGGTTGTTGCCTCGGTTCCTTTGCTGACGGCACTCTCAGCCCAAGGAGACAAACCTTGGACGATTGCCGCTTCAATTGCAGTGGGCGCGTTCGTGCTGATTTGCGGTCTATACCTGACACTGCAGGTCGTTCTCACTCAGAGGCGATATGCCAGATCTGCGACCCGTCTAGCTTTCTACGAGGATGCATTACGGAAAGCGCCACGGCCTGATTCACGGAGATCGTCGCGAGTTGCCAGATGGTTCACACGCGCTGTCATTTCTGATTGAAGAAGGAACTGATCACTTGGGGGGACTTCCCTCATCTTTCGATACGCTCAGACGTCACCGAGATCCTGAACCCGGGGTACCCGTTTCAATCGGAAGGAGGTTCGGCATTCCCAGCGATACCTGGCGCGGGCCCTGGGGGTTCTCGGCCGCGACCTGCTCCAGCCGGGTGATCGCCTCGGCGTCGTCGCTGAACTCATCGATGACGGCGGCCATGTCCAGCGTCATGCCGTTGGCGAGGGCCGCTGTGGCGGTGTCGTTGGCGCGGACCTTGAGCGCGGATTCGACGGTGGTTTCTTCGCTCCGGTTTTCCGGGCGATCTGGGTCGCGGAGACACCGAGCACGGAGAGCTGGTGGAACGCTTCGGCCGGTCATGGTCGGTCAGGGCCTGCCGGTGATCAGTCTCCACGACCTGCTTGGCGAGGCGGTCGGCCTCGGTGAGGCTGTCCCCCACATAGACGGGAATGAGGGGCTGAGCGGTTTCCACGGCGGCGAGGGTGCGCCGCTGCCCGTACAGGACGTGCACTCCCCCATCCTCGGTACGGTGGGCCACGACAGGCTGGATGACCCCGTGTTCCTTGATCGAGGCAAGGAAAGCCTTGTCGAGCTGGACGTCGGCGCCGACATTCGCATCAATGGTCAGCGAAGCCGGGTTGAGCTGTTCCAAAACGGTCATGATGATGCTCCTTCTCGCAGGTGGGGAGCTGGGCGGTGGTGGTCCAGCAGTTGCCCCTCTCCCCCGTCGTTGTTTTGCCTGCTGGCGGAGCAGCGCGAAGCTGTGCCCGACGGAGCCGGGTCAACCCGTAAGGGCAAGCGGTACGGAGAATGTGGAAGGAGATAAGCGACAAAGGAGCGCCGGACACATTGTCCGGGGCGCGCGGCAGCGCCAGCTGTTGACCCGGTGGAGCGGGCACGCACAATCCGAAGGACAGCAGCAAAACAAGGTCCCTGCCGGCGGGTGACGTCAGGAGCTCACCGGCAACAGCCCGGAGCGCCAGCGAAGGACCGCATCATGGTGACTAGGATCTGCCTAGGTGGAGCCGGACGAATTCCGAGAAACCGATACGGATTCTGTGATCAGTTGGAGGCGCGCCTTAGTCCCAGGAGTTGAGCGATTTCCTCCTCGGTGGTGCCGCGGATTTCGTACTCGCGTTCCAGGAGCAGATCGATGGCGATTCGGATGAGCGTGTTGTCTGTGATTCGTTCGCCGGTGGTGGTGCCGTTGGGGAGTCTCCGCTGATTGTTCAGACGTCTCGAGAGCGCGGTGAGTGCTTCTGCCTGTTCGTGATGAATGCGTGCTTCGCGGCGCAACAACTGTAAATACTTCGGGACTCTGTTAGTTCCGGAGTCTGTCTCTCTGTCGGTGGCGATTGACGAGTTGCGGCGCTCTTGAGCGGTGTCATCATCCAGCCGCTGTGGAGGCCGGGTGTCTTGCTCGGTCAACTCCGCTGGGGGAACGACGGCGACGGGTGACGGTATTGACTGGGAGTCCTGTTCGGCTGTTGGGCGGTTGGCCCGGATGAGACGGTTCACCCCTGCGGCCTTGCCGGCTTTGGGGGCGAGACCGCCTAGAGTGCGGCGTGCGGGTTGCGTGGTCATCGGCTTTCCACCTCCGCAGTGGCACCAGGGGCGCTTTCAGTTTCGCTTTGCGTGATGCGGGCGACAATTTCTTCACCCAGGGCTTGGAAATCCTCAGCGACGCCGACTGCGCTCCTGGAGCGTGGACCGTCGTGGGGTGTACTCCCCCGCCGAATTTCCCACCATTTGGGTGCGGCGAGGACTGCCTCTTCGAGTTCAAAGGCGAGTAGGCCGCGTTCCCTGCTTTCCTGTGCGCTTGCTTCGGCATGCCGGATGCTCGTGTTGAAGATTGGCGCACCGGAGCCGAGGTCGTTGCGGATTGCCTCGCGGGCGTTTTCGGAGACGCGTTTGGCTGAGCGGTTGACGCCGAAGAGCACGATGCCGAGGAGGTCCAAGTTTGGGTTGAGTGCGACGACTGCGTCGAGTCGGCGTGCGACGTCGCGCAGGCCTTTTCGGGAGGATGCGTCAGTCTTGACCGGTATTAATGCCCAACGGGCGGCTGCCAGGGCTGCTTGTTGGAGGGTTTCCTGGCCGGGCGGGCAGTCGATGAAGATCAGATCATAGTCTTCGGAGAGTGCCTGCAGGCTCGTAGCCAGGGCCGCCTTGGCGGCGATCGGGTCCTTCTGCGCCTTAAGTGTGAGGCCCGCTGCAGCCATGTCTAGATGGGATCCTCCGATGAGCACGTCGAGGTTTTCCCTAATGTTCAGAGCTGGCTGTGCTGCCGTGCCGAAGACGAGCGTTTGAGCCAAGGCCATGCCGTCGTCATTGGCATCGCTATCGGTATAGCCAAGTTCTTCGGCGAGGTTTCCTTGCGGGTCCATATCGACCAGGAGCACTCGGTAACCGCTGGCTGCGAGCATTCCGCCAATGTTGGCCGTAATGGTTGTTTTCCCGACACCTCCTTTTCCATTGACGATGGCAACGACACGATCTAAGCCCTCAGACATATTTCCTCCTTGCCCCCATGTTCTCTCAACCGAAGCAGAGTTTCTGAAGGACGCGCCGTAAGTCTGTGAATCGGTGAGTAACAGAGTCTGTCACCCGCTGACTCTGTCAGCCTGTGTGCCAATCAGACTGATGGATTGCTGGTGGCCAGCCGTAGTCTGTAAGTTGCAGACTCTGTTAGTGATGGACCAAGACGCCAAGTGTTGCATCGATGGAAAACAGAGTCCTCTTTGATGTGGCTCGCCCGCCAGTGACAGGACTCGGCATGTGAAGAGGTCTCAGGGCAGCGGAGGACAGGAGCGCATTTGACTGATCGGTAGACCTACTCAGCTCACCCACTGAATGAGTCCGTTCGGTACTTCATAGCCTTTAAGACTGTAAGTAACAGAGTGAGCATTCCGGGAATCACCCAAGCCCGAATACAGAGTCTGTCAGTAACAGCTCTGTGGTCATTGACTAACAGACTTCCGCACTACGCAAGTAACGGAGTCTGTTTCTCTGTTACTTCCGTAGCAACAGACTGCCGTAGGGCGAACTCACCTCCGGATCGACGACCTTACGACTACCAGACTCTGTTAGTTTGTTTCAGGCCACGTTCCAGAGAGAGTGCTGGAGCTGCGGGTCGTCTTGAGGCGGTATCCAGTACTCGTCTACTTCAGCGTCATACAGTTCAGTGTCCATGAGCTCAGGGCTTAAATGGCGGTCGAGCCAGGCATGCCATCGCGCGCGTTCCTTGCGGTAGCGGGTAATTTGTTCCTGCCGCTCGACAGTTACACCCAATCTGTCGGCAAGTGCCGTCAGGTCAGTAACCGATTGGGTTGCCCAACGGCCGTGGTGCCGGCGAACCATATGCAGAGTCTCCATGTCGGATAGCGCCTTCATGATGGCGCCTCGAGAGAAGCCGGTGGAGCGCACAAGATCAGCGGTGGTGGGGGAGTGGCGGCCACGTTCGATCGCCTCGTAGGTTAGGGCGGCGACGTCTCCAAGTGAGCGAAAGACGGGCCGAATCGCGTGGATCTTTCCCTTCCGCCAGGTCAGCTGCCGCGCGATTGAGGTGAACCGTTCTGGAAGCTGGATTAGATAGGTGTCCGCATTACGACCGCGCCCTCGCTGGATGCGGGTAACCACGCCCGAACTAACGCTCTCCAGTAACGGCAACAGTCGGGATATCGTTACGTGGTCTTTCCCCAGTGCGACGGCAAATGTACGGCACCCGACGTCGAGAACATTGGATTCGTTGGTCCGAACGTAAGCCAGTACCGCACGGAACAGTAGCTTCAAGCTAATGCCGACTCGTCCCTCCTGAGAGAACCGAGCATCGAGCACTGCGTAGAGGACATTTTCGAGATCGTTAGCCAGTTGCTGAATGGCAGGGGAGGTGAGGTTGGTTGCCCCCCCTGTGGGTTTTGTGAGGCTTGTGTTGAAGTTATGAGCAGTCTTTTTTCCTTCTGGCGGTGCGGATTGTTTTGTGCTGAGCCAGGTCGTTGCTTTCGCCCATTCGAAGGGAAGGAGGCGTTCCGCTTTAGCTCCGTACAGGGCGCTAAGTCCTGGGTAGGTGCTGGTCATGCCAGTGCGCACTTCTTCCAGGGTCCAGCGGCACGCCGCGAAATGGGTCAGCACGGCCATACGGGCTTCAGAATCTGAGGAGTATCGCTCGGTGTCGTATAAACCAGTGATCGCCACTGAGCGCAGGACTGATTGGCTGCCGAAGTTAGCGACAGCTGATCCGGGTGGTGGTTCGAGAGTCGTGTCTGTCGCTGTTGGGAGGAGCCTCTGTGCGCGGTGTCGGCGGGTCCTGAGGCGCCGCAATTCGGGGGCGAGCGCCCGTCGTAGCGCGTCCACCGCGTAAGTCGAGTTGCGCTGCTTGAGCGTGGAGTACGCCTCTGTTAGCGGCGTGATCAGTATCTGGTGTCCGCCGAATTTGTGAGCCGATCCGGGCACCCGGATACAACCGTCCGTGATGTTTTGGTGGGGTCCTGGGTCCAGGCTCGGTGCCAGAAAGGCCATGGCCTCGACGATCTCTCGCGCCTCGGCCGCGGGAAGCGACTGCTGCAAGGGAATATAGATGTGCCGGCCGCCGCTGGGCGAGAAGTCCTCGACGTAGCGGATGCCGGCGACGGTCAGGAGGGAGCCGAGCCGTTCGGCGTCTGCGTCGACGACAGCCTTGCGGGCTTTAGAGGTATCCAGGTCGAGGCATAAAGTGCGTACCGAACCGTCTGCGGCGTGGATAAGCACCGCGGCAGGAGCTGCAGGGGGGTTCTTGGTAAGCCGTAGGGGACTGGGGGAGCGGGGATATTGAAAGCGGTCGCCGATCCAACGGCCAGCCCGGTATTCGGGTTGTCCGGCAATCAGCGGAGCCAGGACCCAGGCATCATTTACTGCTGTTTCCCGGCGTGGCGCGGGCATTTCTGGTGAGCCAAACGGCATCAGGTGTACACTCTCTAGTAGTGGTTGACACACCGAAAGGGTGCGACGACTGGAGCCCTTCACCCGGCGCCGGCAAGCAATGGGGTGGAGAGCTGGATAACTTGATATGAAGGCCCGCTTATGGCGGGCCTTCTGCTTTAACTGGCCTTCGCGATAGGCAAGGCCTCCTGGTTCGTGATCTGGTCGATATCCACCGTCGAAAGATGGTGGTGTAGCAGCTCAGCGACGTACTCGCTTACGGTCGTTCCTTTTGCCTCGACTACGTCTGCAAGCTTCACTGCATCTGCGATAGGGAGGCGCGCACCGATGAGATGACGTTCGCCTTTGGTGGGTCGCTGTCGTCTTGTACGTCCTGGGAGTGCCATAACCCTGATTCTTGCGTTAACTGTTACAGCTTCCCGGGAAGGCTTGCGCGTGTCGCAACTATTTCTCTGGCTCTTCACCCAGATCCCTTCGTCGCCGCGTTCGCGGCTAGGGGGAGTCTGAACCGCGGGCAGTTGCTTGTCGTCATCCGTGGTCTTGAAACCGTGAGCATAAGCATTGAGGGTTCCCATCAGCCCATGTCCTGAAATTGGTGTCCTGCGACGTACCAGCGTTCGTTGTGCTCCTCGAGGTAGATAGTGACGATGCGCTGCCCGGTAGAGGCGAGTTCTTCACCGTTTCTGCTTTCCCATCGCCAGCTGACGTTGTAGGCGCGGATTGCTTTGTCCTCGGCGACGTCCTGGGAGACGTCTCCCGGTGCTGGGACGATGGAGGGGGAGCTGTATGCCTGGTGCTCGGCGGGTTCGAGCCAGGCGCCTTGGGCTGCGTTCCGTTCGGGTTCGACTTGTTGGGTTGCCCAGTCCTCGCTCATGAGTGCTTTGGTGCGGACGGCGGCTGCCGTTTGGGTTCGGTCGGTGGTGGTGTCCCAGGAGTGGAGCATGAGTGCGGCGACTTCTGCGGTTGAATCGGCGTCGGTCCGATCTGCATCCGACGGTTGGACGAAGCTACCGTCGCCCGGTGTGGGCTGGGTCGTGGCCGCCTCGGAGGTGACCGGGGAAAGGGTTTCCGACGCTACCCCGGCCCTGTCCTCGCCGGGGCCGCAGGCGGTGAGTGTGAGGGGCAGGATGATGCAGGTGGCGGCCGCGGTTAGGTATGTGCGCGAAGTTCTCACTGGGGCCACGCTCCTTTTTCTTTGAGGATCGGTTCGGGGTCGATGTTGTGGCCCTCGTAGGGGAAGACGAGGTGGGGGGCGTCCGGTGCGTAAATCTCTAAGTGGAGGTGGGTGGGGACGGATCCGAGGCCTGCCTTGTTGCCCTCGGTTCCGATGACGTCGCCGCGGTTGAGGGTGTCTCCTTTGTCGACGGCGTAGTCGTTGAGGTGGCAGAAGGCGAATCCGAAGTCAGGGTCGTCGCCGTTTTCTTTGGCGATGACGCATCCGTCTTTGTCGTTGATTCCGGTGATGCGCAGGCTGGTGGGGGCGATGACGGTTCCTCCATCGCCGTGCCCGGCGCCGGGTGTAGCGATGTCAACGCCGACGTGGTTTTGTGCCCAGTCGGGGAGCCCTGGCACGTTGCGTTGCCCGTATCCGGAGGTGAATTTCCCTCCGGGTAGGGGAGTGGTCCAATCTCCGTCGCCGAGTTCACCGTCCCAGGTTCTGGCGCCGGTGGGTGCCTTGCAGTCGACGGAGAAGCTGCTCTGGGCGGTGTCCAGGATGCTGTTGACGTACTGCTGCGTCTCCTGGAAGGGAGGGACTCCCTGGTGTTCCCGTACGGCGGCGGGGCCGGCGTTGTAAGCGGCGAGGGTAAGACGGACGAGGAGGTCGGCGTCGTCCCCGGCCAGGGCCTGCACTTCTTTCATCAGTGCGGCCATGTAGCGGCCGTAGGCGGGTATCGCATCGCGTGCTGAGAACGGGTCTCCGCCGTTGCCGTAGCTGGCCCAGGTGGCCGGCATGAATTGCGCGACGCCTTGTGCCCCTGCGGGGCTTTGCGCGTCTTCCTGCCACCCTGATTCTTGGGCCAGCTGCGCGGCGACCACGCTTGCGGGAAGACCAGCAGTGGTGGCGGCTTCTTCAACCAGGGGGCCCCACCCGTTGGGCACTGTGGGGACTGAGTCGTTCCCTTCCGCGGCGACGACACATGAGGCGCGCTGCAGCTGCTGCGCTTCCTCGTCCTCAGCGATGCTCGTGGTGAGCAGAACCAGCGCCATGACCGCGCCGACAGGCGCAACCAGCAGCGCGGCCGCACCGCAACCTAACGCTTTCCCCCTGGACATATCCCCTCAGCCTTGTCGAAGCGGTCTCTTCTGCGTCTTAGAGCTGATCGGTGAGATCGGCGGTGGCTGACTCGTACGCGTGCCGGGTGGCGGGGTTGAGGATGTCGTAGTTGAAGGCCATGCCTTCCTGGAGGGACCGGTCGAACGGGACGACGGCGGTCGCGGCGAGGCCGATCGCCTTGCCGTATTCCTGCAGCCATGCCAGGCGTTCGGTGTTGGGCTGAGCCGTGTTAGTGACCACGAGGATGGACCGGGACAGCTTGTCGCCGTGTCCTTCTGCTTTGACTCCCTCGACGGTTGCCTCCAGGAGCCGGCAGTCATCGGCCTTGTTCTGGGCGACGAAGACGAGGGAATCGGCGACGTCGACAGCGGCACGCCAGGTCGAGGCCTGGGCTGAGTTGCCGGTGTCGAGCAGGATCAGGCTGTACAGGGAGAGCAGGACATCATGGGCAGCCTTCACTGAGGTCCCGTCGACCCGCCGCCGATCGGCCCCTTCGGGTGGGGACGCCAGGACGTGGATCCGGTCATCGCCTTGCGGCCGGACATAGCGGACGAGGTCGCTGGTACGCCGGGTCACCGAGCCTAGGTTCCGGATCAGGTCCAGCGTTGTCCGGTCGTGTGAGCCGGCAAGGGCGCGTTCACCGAGTGTTCCCTGGTTCTCGTTGAATTCACCGGCGAGGATGTTGCCGCCGCGGATCCGCCCGTAGGTCGCCGCAAGGTGGTAGGCGACCGTGGTCTTGGTGGCCCCGCCCTTGAGCTGCACAACCGCCACGGTGCGGTGCGAGTCAAGAGGTCGCTGGATACGCCTGCGCCGGTCACGGTTAGCCTGCTCCGCGGCGGTGGGCACCAAATTGGTTCTGAAGGCCGCGTTCATCCAGCCCCGCCAACCCTCCCGCGCCGGGGTCTGCGCCTTCTCAGCAGGGATCTCCGGCCGCGGCCGCGTGCGCGGGTCATCTGGTCCCAGCTGAATAGTGGCGGGCGCTGCAGCTGGTGCCCCCAGCGGTTCGGGTTGCGGGTCCGTCCCGGTCTCAAAGATTTCGTTTAGCAGCGGCTCGCCCGCGGGGTCGTGCCCGGAGGTGAGGGGCTCTTCGGCGGCAGTGACGTCGACGGCGACGCTGCCCGCAGACTCAGTGCCCGAGTGTGCGGGTGCACCCGCCTGGGCTGTGTTCGCTGCTCCGCGCCGCGGTGAGCGTTTGGCCCGCACGGAAGAATCTTCGGCTACCGAACCGTCGGCGTCGACGATCAGGAATGACTCCGGGTTGGTGGCAGAGGATGGGTCGACGGCTGTCACTTTGAGGGGCCGGCCGAGGTCCTTGGCCGTGTCGGCCAGGTAGCTGATGGCTTCGGGCATTGAATCGCAGTGCCGTTCAACCCCATCGATGACAACCATGACGGTGTCATCCTCACCGATAGTCGCTGTGCACACTGGCCTACTCAAAGCTTCCGCCATCGCCTGTTCCCCTAATCGTCGTCTGGTGGAGTTCCTTCGACCGCCGCCGGTGCGCCTGATCGTGGAATGTTGTAGTGGCTGTTGAGGTGCTCTTTGACGTCATCCCGCAGGATCAGCCAAGAGCCGCCGAGCTTGATCGCCGGAACCCTGCCTTCACGCAGCCACCGATACGTCACCTGCTTATCGGAAAGCCCGAGAATGTCAGTGAGCTGTTCGATACTCAGCCGTGGCGGCAAGGAATCGAAGAGGTCATCCAGTGCCTTAGACACGATGACCACCCCAACCTCCATGGTCAGGACAATACACTAGCCAAAACGGATGTAAACCAAAATCAACTGAAGTAAACATTTAGTAGTAATCCGCCTCAGATCGTGTCTACTATGGTCAAGGGTCGAGTCTATGGTCGGTATGGGAGCAAAAGTAGATGGTTAATCGCTGGAGCGATTACGTGACACAGGAGCCAGCAATCGCTCCAATGGTCACGGAAACCGAGATCCGCGACGCTGTCGAAGTCCTCAGAGGCGTCGCCGGCCCCCAGCAGGGCCTTCTCGGTTTGGCCGCTGGCGAAGGTATGGCCCGGTTTCTCACGGACAGTTCGGACGTGTTCTGGCTCGGTGTACACGGCGGGGCCGGTGAAAGCACCCTGGCCGATCTACTTGGGGGAGTGCCCTGCCACCACCGCTGGCCCTCCCGTTCCTCGGCCAACTCGCCCATCGAACCTGCCCACGTGTTCCTTGTGGCCCGCCAGAACCACCGCGGCCTCAAAGCCGCGCAGCTCGCCGCCCGTGACTGGGCTGCAGGTTCGCACCCGACGATCACCCTGCACGGACTGGTGGTGGTCGCAGACGCCCCGGGCAAGACCCCGAAAGCCCTGCACAACCAGACCCGCATCACCGCCGGCGGTGTCCCACGAACCTGGGTCCTGCCCTGGATAGAAGAACTCCGACTCGAAGGAACAGTCGACCCCGAGTCACTGGCCCGCGAACCACGAAACATCCTCACAAACCTTCGTGAGGTCATCAACGCCATCAGAACTGAAGGGGACTAAAACCAATGGAACTGTTTCTCACGGCCCAGGACGCCATCATCATCGCAGGCACCCTGCCCGACTCCGATCCCATCGCGCCTCCGGGCATCGGCGAAGCGTGGAACCGTATGGTGGGCGTCGGAAAGTGGATCGCACTAGGCATCTGCGTCCTCGGGCTGCTCGTTGTCGGCGGAAAGATGGCCTTCGATGCTCGCCGTGGTGAAACCACCGAGGAGATCTCCAGCGTCATCAAGATCGTCCTGGCAGTGTCGATGGTCACCGGTGGAGCCTCGCTCATCACCTTCATCTCCGGCGCCTGACCGACCGCGAACCAGTCTCACCTACAGGAGAACCATGGCGGGAACAGAAACAGAAGAAGAAACCGGCAGCTCTTGGTGGACCAAACCCACCTTCATCATCTCCGCGATAGCAGTCGCCCTGCTGATCGGCACGGGCATCATCCTCTTCACCTTCCTCGGCAATAACGAGAAATCAGAAGCTGCACCCACCACCCCACCGGCACCTACCGGCGCACCCACACCAACCGCGACAGCAGAAGCGCCCTCCGGCGATTCCGTATGCGGTTTGAACGCTACCGGTGGAACAACCCTCACCTCCGCCCCCGACGGCATCGAATGGGAGTTCCTCGGAGGTATCGCAGCCCCCAAGTCTCCCGAGCACGGGCCCGGCCTTGTCGACGAACAAACAGGTGTTCGCTCGTGCTACTCCCACACGCCAGAAGGAGCACTCCTCGCCGTGACCGGCATGCTCGCTGCAAGTGGAGACACGGAGTTGCTGCTCGAAACCACCCGGGCTCTAGTGATCGAGGGCCCGGGTAAACAACGAACCATAGACTCGCTCCAGGACAGGCTTGCTGAGGGTGCTTCCTCCGTTCCGATTGAAGTGTCAGCCTTTCGGCTGTTGTCTTATAGCCCGGAAAAGGCAACCGTTGAAGTGGTTCTCGCTGCAGACAGCGGCGAAGGGAAGATTTATCAGACGACAGCATCCGACGTCGTCTGGAATGGTGACTGGCACTTTGATCTAGACGCCGACGGTTCAGGCGGGCCGGTCGACGGGCAGATTACTGACCTCTCCGGATACATCCTCTGGGGTCCGAACAGTGGATGAGGAAGATTGTGAGTGGTATGACGCCGCATGCAAGTTGGGAAACGGCGTTGAGGATGCTGTTGTAGGCGCATCGAATGACGCACTTGAGGCGATAGCCGACGCTGTGACAGCTGCACTCGTAAGCACGATCGCAGAGCTGGGAACGCTGTGGACCACTATCGATGCTCCGGACCTGACTACCGATGCCACCGGCGCCCCGGAGGCACCGACTGCCGGGGCGTTCAATGACCAGGTTGGAACGATTCTTGGGTATGCGACATGGATCGGTCTGGGGATCAGTGCGATCGCTCTTATCCTCTTGGCGATCACCTTGGTGGCGAATGCTCGCCGTGGTGATGGCTCAGGCCTGGTAAACAGGGCGACTCTCTTTTTTGGAGCGACGGCACTGATCGGTGGGGCTACGTCACTTGCGGGGTTCGTCGTGCCGCGCCGTGCAGCGTCGTCCGTAGCTGCCGTCGCCTTCATTCAGGATCAGACCTTTTATCTGACGCTCGGGTTGGCAGCCTTAGGCATGATTGTGGCTGGGGTGCGGATCCTGTGGACCCAGCGTGGCGAGCCAGCGCAGGAGCTTTTGAAGGGACTGCTGACGTTGGCAATTGTGACTGCCTCAGGCGTCGCGCTACTGAATATTCTTCTGGAAGCTACAGACGCGCTAGCGAGGCAAATCATCGATGCCGGTATCGGTGATGACTTCCAAGCGGATGTTCAAATGCTGATGGGTTTCGTGCCGGGCAACTCGGACTTCGCCTTTCTGGGCGGCGATGTGATGCTCATCATCGTTGGCGGGATCGTCGCCGTGTGCATCAACATCGCGCAGATCATGCTGATGGTGCTACGGACCGCGATGCTGTTCCTGATCGCGGGGGTTCTTCCGCTCTCGGCGGCCTTTATGAACACAGAAATGGGCAAGACTTGGTTCAGCAGAA
Source organism: Arthrobacter sp. D2-10 (assembly GCF_054161285.1). NCBI lineage: Bacteria > Bacillati > Actinomycetota > Actinomycetes > Micrococcales > Micrococcaceae > Arthrobacter > Arthrobacter sp. D2-10. Next base: position 36,001 of record NZ_CP096432.1, read on the forward strand.
TCGTCGCGTGGACCCTGGCCTTCGCCTTCTACAAACCAGCAGCGGCCCTGATCTACGCGATCGGTGTCACCCTGACCACCGCCGGGTTCTTCTCCGGGCAGGGGCTGTTGCAATTCTCCGCAGGGCTAATGCTCATCGTTGCATCGGTCGTGGCCCTTCCCGTACTTATCGGGTTCCTAAGCCCTGCCTTGGGAGCGATGTCATCCTCGGGTGGCGGTGCTGCCGGGGCAATGGGACTGGCGGCGCTCGGTGCGGCCATCCCGCAAGGCGCCTCCCGGCTGGCTCGCAACCGTCAAGGATTCGGAAGCACACCGACCGCCCCACAGGGACCATCGTCGAATCCATCTGACGCACCTTCAACAGCCAAGCCCATGGGGACAGACCCGGGAACCGCCGGCTCGGCCAAAGCAGGCCCGACCGCTGGCGCTGCAGTTGCGGCCACGGAGGCAGCGAAGAAGGGCAGCGAAGCCGTTACCGCAACTGTCCAGCAGGAGACTCAACAGGGCTCAGGGGGCGCGCCGCAGGGCGGCTCAGGGAGTGCAGCGAATTCATCCGCGCCAGCTACCGAAAACCCAGGACCCAGCGAGGCTGGGGGAGGGGCCGCACCAATTCGCGGAGACGGTGCCGGCCCGTCTGGCGCAAAGCCTGCTGGTGCCGCCGGCATCGCAGGCGCGGCGCTGCAGCAAGGCGCCGCGCAGATTCAGAAGCAGGCACAGCAGATGAAGTCGGAAATTTCGAGCAACACCGGAAACGAGGACCGTCCTAATGGCGCCAACCGAAGCTGAGACCACCGACGTCCGCCCCCGCGTCTATGGCAACTACCGGGTGCCCACCAGCAAGGGCCTGGCCGGCCTTTCGACGGCCGGCACCATCGTCCTGGTTCTCGGCGTGATCGGTGGGGTCCTTCTGATGATGCTCAACATGTGGGCCGCTGCCCTCCTGTTCGAGGCCCTCATCGCCATGGTCCTGCTGCTGTCGATGCATAAGAACAAGCACGGCCGGACGCTGATGGAGCGGATCTTCCGCCGGTTCGGGTGGATGAACGCCCAGTACACCGGAGCCAACACCTACCGTGCAGGACCCGTCAGCCGGGTACCGGGCGGGACGACCACCCTGCCGGGCATCTCGGCACGATCGACGATCAGCGAGCACACCGACGCGTACGGGCGCCCCTTCGCCCTCCTCCATGTTCCGCAGCGGAACCACTACACCGTCGTCCTGGGATCTGAACCCGATGGCGGCGGCATGGTCGACCAGGAACAGATCAACCGGTGGGTCGACCGGTGGTCGCACTGGCTGGGCATCCTCACCGACGAACCGGGCCTCATCGCGGCGTCGGTGACGATCGAGACAGCACCGGATTCCGGGTTCCGGCTCGCACGCAAGGTCGAAAGCCGCATCGACCCGAACGCCCCCGCGTTCGCCCGCGCCGTCATCCAGGAAACCGTCGCCGCACTGCCAACCGGCGCCACGGTCACCCGCGCTTACATCGCCGTGACCTTCCGCGCCGCACTCCGGACCGGAGGTCGGATCCGGAAGGCGGACGAAGTCGCCAACGACCTGGCCGCCCGTCTGCCGAACATCACCGCGAGTCTGAGCAACACCGGGGCCGGCGTCGCCACTCCGCTCACCGCCCAGGAACTGTGCGAGGTCATCAGGGTGGCCTATGACCCGGCCGAAGCTGTCCTCTTTGATCGGGCACACGCCGAAGGCAAAGCACCACTGTTGAACTGGAGCGAGGTCGGCCCGCAGGCCGCCGATACCTTCTGGGACAGCTACCACCACAACAACGCGTGGTCGAAGTCCTGGGCCATGTCCGTACCACCGCGTTCCACGGTCCAGGCCAATGTCCTGCAAGCGTTGGTCGCGCCCAGCCCTGAAGTCGTCCGCAAGCGCGTCACCATGCTGTACCGGCCGATTGATGCCGCCCGCGCCGCCCAGCTGGTGGAAAACGACGTCAACACGGCCACCTTCAACGCGTCCTCACGCAACCGCGCCACCTCACGCGATACCCGCGAAACACGTGCCGCCCGCGCAACCGCCGAAGAGGAAGCCGACGGTGCAGGGCTGCTGAACTTCGCGATGATCGTCACCGCGACCGTCCGCTCCAAACAGGACCTACCCGAGGCCGAAGCCGCCATCGAGAACCTCGGTGCGTCAGCTCGTATCCGCCTCGAGGAGGCCTACGGCGCCCAGGACTCAACCTTCGCCGCCGGCCTACCGCTGGGCATCGTCATCCCGGACCACCTGGCACTTCCCAAGACCGTAAGGGACGCACTCTAATGGCCCTCGACAAAGCGGCACCCACGCAGGCACGGTCAGCCGACCCACACCAGGGCTCCAGGAGTGCCGGGAAGAAACGTGCCGGTCGTGCATCATCGTCGGTGGTGAAGCGGCCGGGCCCGAGGGGTTTCAAGGGCAGGGGCCTGGGTGAGGCTCAACTGCTGCATCCCGTGCGGGAGATGCGCGGCACGAACTACCAGGTGTGCGGTCTCTACCCGTTCCCGATGGGCGGGGGGGCACCCCTTGAGGGTGTGCCGCTGGGCCGGAACCTTCTGTCCAACGAACCGGTCTGCTGCGATCCGATCTCGTGGTTCAAGAACGTCCGGCTGATCTCGAATCCGTCAGCGTTCGTCATGGCCAACCCCGGACTGGGGAAATCCTCGCTCCTGCGGCGCATGGCGATCGGGCTCTGCGCGTTCGGCGTGAACCCACTGATCCTCGGGGACATCAAGGGCGAGCACGTAGGCATGATCACCGAGCTCGGCGGGTCCTCGCTGCCGTTGGGCCGCGGGGTCGGGCACATCAACCCGCTCGATGACGCCGGCGCCCTCGCCGCGACCGAACTACTGTCGCCGGCAAAGCGTGAGGAGCTGCTCAGCGAACTGCATGCCCGCCGGCGCGGAACCATCGCCGCGCTGATCGCAATCCTGCGCAAAACCCCGCTGGATGAGCGTGAGGACGCGATCCTCGACCGGTGCCTGCTCGTCCTGGAATCCCGGCACAACGCCGCCGGGACCATCCCGGCCATGTCGGATCTTCGCCAGGTCCTCAGGGACCGGCCCGTCGAGGTGCGCGAGGTCGCCCTGGACCGGGGCAACGACGAACGCTACGACACCATCACCGAGGGACTGGAGTCATCGCTGAACAGCCTCTGCGGGGCCGGCGCGTTCGGGGACATGTTCTCCCGACCCTCAACGCACCGGATCGATGCCAGCAAACCCATGGTGTTCGACCTGTCCAGGATCTCCCAAACCGAAACCGACCTGCGGGCGGCGACCCTGATGGCCTGCTGGGCGGCCGGCATCGGAACCGTCACCACCTCCAACATGCTCGCCGACGACGGCGTGATCGAACGCCAACGCTTCCTCATCATCCTTGACGAGCTGTGGAACACCCTCGCCGCCGGCCCCGGCATCGTCGACCAGGTCAACGCCCTCACCCGCCTGAACCGCGAATGGGGCGTCGGGCAGATCATGGCCTCCCACACACCATCGGACCTTCAAGCGGTGAAAGACGAAGCGGACCGGCACAAGGCCAAAGGCATAATGGACCGCTGCGGCATCAAAATCCTCGGAGGGCTCGCCCGCTCGGAAATGCCGTTGCTGACCCAGTCCGTCGAGCTCAGCATCCGCGAACAGGAACAGCTGGCCACCTGGCAGGACCCGCCGGCGTGGAACCGTTCCAAGGACGAACAGACGCACTACACCAACGACGACGTCTTCCAGCGCACCAGCGACGAGACCTTCACGGACGAGGAACTGACCGCATGGTTGCAGGACGCCGAGAACGCCGCCTGGTACTACGACGACCGCACCACCGAACCCCCACCCGGGCAGGGAAAGTTCTTCATCAAGGTCGGCTCCCGCGCAGGAATCCCCTTCCGGATGGAATTCACCCCCACTGAGCGGCTCTCCCGGGTGCACGACACCGAAAAGAAGTGGCACGAAGCCAAACGCACCGCCGCGCAGGAACGAGGCGAACTGTGAGCTCACTGGACCGCAAACACAAGGGCGGATCCGCCGGCGAAACAGTCCTGCTGGCACTGCTGGTCACTGGCCTGTTCGGCATCCCCGCCGCCCTGTACGGGGTGAACACGCTCGGCCACCGACTCAAGCCCCGGGCTGAGGGAATCCCTGAGGACTTCTGGGCACGAGCACTCGGATCCTTCACGGGTGTCTTGCCGTGGCGCAGCACCGAAATCCTCCTCCTGGCAGCCGTCGGTGTCCTACTGCTCGCGTGGTTTGTCCTGTTCGTCGTCAGCAGCATCCGCAAGGGCAGCAAGGCGGTGAAGCACGACCGCGCCGCAATACGCATGGCCTCCCTCCGGGACGTCGCCCCCTTCACCGAGAAGCAGGTCCGCGCCAAAGCGGCCCGCTTCGGCATCGATTCCCCGGGCGTGATGATCGGGCGCATGGTCCGCGGCGGAAACACACTGTACGCGTCCTGGGAGGACACCCTCCTGCACATCTGGGGCACCCGCACCGGCAAAACCACCACCCAGGCCGCACCCTCAATCATCGAAGCCCCCGGGCCCGTGATCGCGACCTCCAACAAGCGGGACCTCTCCGACCTCACCCGCGACATCCGCGCCGAAGAAGGGCAGGTGTGGGTCTTCGACCCGCAAGGCGTCGCGAACGAGGAACCCACCTGGTGGTGGAACCCTCTGACCTACGTCACCGACAGTGAACGGGCCGCCGAGATGGCGAACAACTTCGCGCTCGGCTCCCGGGCCGTCGGAGCCAAAGGAGGCGACGCGTACTTCGACACCGCCGGCAAGGACCTCCTCGCCGGACTGCTGCTCGCCGCCGCCGTCGGAAACCAACCCATCGAACGTGTACACACCTGGCTCTCCCGCCCCGCCAACGACGAACCCGTCCGGCTGCTCGACGAGGCCGGGTGGGTGAAGGAGGCCGACTCTGTGGGTGGTGTCATCGCCGCACCCGACAAGCAGCGCGAAGGTGTCTATGGCACCGCCCGGCAGATGGCCTCCTGCCTCAAGAACGAGAAGATCGCCGCTTGGGTGAACCCGACCGGGCCGGGGGACCGCAGGCCACAATTCGTCCCCGAGGACTTCGTCCGGGGGAAAAACACCCTGTACGCGCTCTCCAAGGAAGGCGCCGGAACCGCCGGCCCCTTGGTGACGTCGCTGACGGTGGCCACAGCAACCGCGGCCGAGGAATACGCCGTCACCCAGCGCGGCGGCCGGCTCGCCCTGCCCATGGTGTGCGTGCTGGATGAGGCTGCGAACGTCTGCCGGTGGGGGAACCTGCCCGACCTGTACAGCCACTACGGATCCCGCGGCATCGTCGTCTCCACCTTTCTGCAGTCCTGGTCGCAGGGTGTTGATGTGTGGGGCGAATCCGGCATGAAGAAACTGTTCTCCACAGCGAACGTCTTCACCTACGGCGGCAACGTCAAGGAAGAACAGTTCCTGAAGATGCTCTCGGACCTGATCGGCTAATACCGGTACACCTCCGTGTCCACCTCCCGGCAGAAGGGCGGCAGTTCGACCAGCCGGCAGGACTCGACCGACGACATCCTCTCCGTGGCCGACCTCGCAGCCCTCCCCAGAGGCAGGGCTGTGATGCTCGGATCCGGCGCCCGGGCCGTCTTGCTCCGCACCGTCCCCATCAGCGACCGGCCCTACGCCGGCAAGGTCGCCGCGTCAGAAGCCGCCCACAGCAACCCCCGACCCGCCGCAGAAAGCGCTGCCGAGCCAGCTCCCGCTGCTAGCGGTGGCGGGAACCGGTGGTCGGCCATGGTGGGGGAGTAGCCGGTGGACATCGACATCGCCGACGAAGCGAACAGCGACGTCACCGACGAGGAACCACGCCTCTACTACGCGAACGTCGAACTATTCGTCACCCAGATGCTCGCCCAGCAATACCGCAGGCCCGTCGACCTAGCAGGTCGCGGCAACACCTTCACCTGGTGCAGCAAATGGTGGCTCCACGCCGAAGCAGTCAGCCGCCTCACCGCGCTCTGGCGGGTATGGGAAGCATCCCGGCTCGACCCAACCACCGGCATGATCATCTGGTGGCGCGACCATGCAGACGCCACCATGCGCGTCCTCTTCTCACACGACGGGCCCTTCGCCGGCTGCACACCCCGCGAACACAAACCCACCGGAATCCCGTTACCTCTTACACCGCCACCAGCAGGACTATTCGACCTGGACTAACCGGACCTATTTGGCGGGTCATCCACCTGTGGGCGGGTGGAGCCCGAAGGACAGAGCTCAAAGCCGTCCACCTGTGGGTGAACGCCGGAACTGCACCCTCGGCTAATGAGAATAAACGCCGCACCTCGGATCCGAGATGGGAAAAGTCTAGGCGACGCGATCGCTATGCAGCGCACACCTCCAGTGATTTGCCGCTGATCAGTGCCGATAAGCTGGTCAATCCAGCCGCTATTGGCTCCGGATTTCGGTGATTGGCAACTTCGTCGAAAGTCAGCTGCCGCTCGACGTCGAGTAACTTTGGCGAGCGTTGCTGACACTTTAGGGGTTCGCGTGGTGTAGGTGTATCACCACAGCGTTGCGCAAAATGACGAGTGGGCAATCGAGATATGTCCAAACAGGTGTTGACGACGGCTGATGGAGGGTGGGCGACTAGAGTGGCCACTGACTACGACGAAGCCCGATCTGACGTCAAGGAGTCTCAGGACTGGTCTTTGTGGCCGTTGCCAGCCGCCAACGCTATGGGGCTGGCCTCTCGAGGCGGAAACGCGGGATCCGTGCAGGATCGTGGAGGTTGCCCCCACGACCCTGCACTCAGCGCCTCTGCGGCTAGTGACCTTGAGAAGCTATGCTTAGCCTCCCATGTCCACCCGATAGATGCTGCTCGAGGACCCGTCCTCGGCGGTGATCGTCACGGTGGCCGTGCGCGTACGCGGGTCCGCCTGAGTGACGCTCACGGTTGCATAGGGATCTGTAGGTACGGCGGACACTGACGGCAGCTTACCCTTCCGGTCCACCGAGTACTCCGTGGTTCCGGCGTCGAAGCCCGCCAGGGCCCCTCCATCCAGCGAGATCGACTCAGCAGCCGACACCGCGGAGGTTCCCGGGGCCTGTGTGAGGACCTGAAGTTCACTCACGGTCATGTGGGTGTTGGGACGCGCGGTCAGGACAACCCGCACAGCGTCGGTTCGCACGCCATCAACCGGAACTTCGGTGACGGGAGCCGGCTGCTGGTTGGGATCGACCGTCACCGACGCGCCGGCATTCACCCACTCCCCTGCCGCATTGAGGGTCTGCACCTGCACGGTCTGGGCGAAGCTCAGGTGTCCGCCGTCGCGGTAGAAGTTCACGACGACTCCGCTCACGGTCTGTGCCGCAGGCAGGGTGGCCGTGAAGGTATCGGAGGCGTTCTTCGTGCCCGATTTCCAGTTGGACCAGGCTTTGTCGCGCAGATCGCCATTTCGCAGGCCGGCTGTGCTGTAGCCCGGCTCGGTGAAGGTGGCAGCGATGGAGGCGCCGTCGTCGTCGGCTGCATTGGCGGCCGAAGGTTCGGTGACCTGCACCCGGACGGTGGCCGGCAGGGTGGTTCCATCACCCACCTGCGCGGTGCCGGTGAGCGTCACGACGCCGGCCTCAGCGAAGGCACCGTCAGGAGCAGCATCCCAGGTAACCGAAATAGACGTCTTTGCACCGCCGGAGGCAACAGCAGTCACCGTCGCGGGCAGCTCAGGAGTTCCACCGGTGAATGTCTTGGCCCTGGCCGGTTCGGTGGAGACCAGTGTGTCCACCGTGACCTCTGCGGTGACCTTGTGAGCATTGCCCAGTGCATCGGTTGCGCTGCCGGCAACCTTCACGGTCCCGGGCTTGGCCCAGCGGTTGCTGTTCGGGACTTCCCAGGTGACGCGAAGCTGTCCCCGCGCTCCGTCGCGGTACTCGGGAACCACAGTTGCCGGCAGCTCAGGTGCAGCACCCGGCAGCGTGAACACCGCGGGGTCCTGAACGCCCAGGACCGTCTCATCGATGACCGTCCAGCGCTGGTTGGCACCGGAGTTCGGGAACCAGGTGGTAGCAGGCGATCCGTCAGCCGTCGCCTGGCCACCGACTTCAAGCAGTCGGCCCGATGCCACGTTGACGAAGGTGTACGTGCCGTCGCCCGTGGTGGATCGGATCCACTGCGCTTCGGGCCCAGGGGCAGCCGCTGCCTCCTGCAGCACCACCGCGGTGTCGACGACGGCCAGCTGCTGCGAGCCGTCGGCGGTGGTGATGGAGAAGCGGGCTCGGTTATCGCGAGCGTCGCTGAGCGGCGTTAGCGTCCACAGCTGACCGGGATTGGCCGGGTCCGTCGTCGCGATCTGCGCTCCGTCACCGGCAGGCGCCAGCGACTTGCCGCTCTGGTAGCCCTGCAGGCGGTAGACGTGTCCCTCCTGAATCAGGGCTGCGTCCTTTGCGACGCCGCTGACGCCGTCGATCAGGAAGGTCGTAACGGACTCGGCGGGAACCTCAAGGGAGACGACGCCGTTTCGGCCGACAGCAACCGGCTCACCTTCCGTGAGCGCATTGTTCACATCGCTGAGCACGGGGGTGACGGTCGCGTTCGGCGAAATCTTGCCGAACCCGGTGAGGTCGAGGTTCACGGTGCGGGCTTCGGTGGTGTCGTTGATGTGAACGACCGTCGCACCGTCGTCGGACACTGCAGCGGTGCTGGAGTTGTCGTTGACCTTGACCAGGCGGTCGCCGGGCTCGATGTAGTGGGTGTAATTGCGGATGGTGTTGTACTTGGTGTTCGTGTAGATGGGGCAGGAGTCGAGGGTGTCCTCGGATGTGCAGTCGAAGGGCAGCTGGATGCTTCCCCAGTTGGCTCCTGCTGCGCTCTCGCCGCCGGGCTTCATGTTGTTGTAGTCCTCGACCGGCTGCCACAGTACCCAGGCGCTGGGTTCGAGCTCGCGCAGGTCGTCGGCGATGCGGCCCGCCATGCCCAGTCCGGAGGCCATTGATTCGAAGTTCTGTCCGTTGCCCCAGGACCCGCCGACCTCGCTCATCCACAGCGGCTTGTCTGCAGCCTTGGCCAGGTCACGGACCGTGGTGCGCTGGCCCGTGCCGTAGGTGTGGACGTTCAGCTGGCTCACGACGTCACGGACGTCCTGCGGGTAGCTGTTCCAGTTGGTGGCGAAGATGCCGGGGTTGGTTTCGTCCATTGCGGAGATCACGGCGTCGGTGTCCGCTTCCGGCAGCTGCGCGGCGAGCGAGCGCAGCACCTTCTGCTGCAGCTCGGGTCCCATGTGGGCGCCCTCCTGCCGTCCGCCGGTCGGCTCGCCGTCCGGACCGAGCTGAGTTCCCCAGTAGGGCGTGTTCGGTTCATTGAACGGATCGAGCGTGTCCACCGAGATGCCGTGGGCATCCTCCAGCCGCTCGACGGCTCCGAGCAGATAGGCATTGAACTCGTCGATGCTCTCGGTCTTCAACTGGTCCGCGCTTGAGTTGAAACCGCCCGAGACGTACCCGCTGACGGTCTGGAACCACGGCGGAGAGTTGCTGAACGCCTCCCAGTGGGTGATGTCGTCCTTGATCCGGTCAACCCACCAGCGCTGAGTCTGGTCAGCGTCGGGGTTCCAGTGATCGGGGTTCTCGGGGTCCCACCAGTCCACGTCCTCGCGCGTGGTACCCTCGGGCGCCTTCCACCAACCCTCGACAGCACCGCCGGCGCGCAGGTAGTCCTGGACGTCGGGAGCGTTGCCGCCGCCGATGTTGTACCGGGCGATGTTGAGGTTCAGCCCCTCCTCGCCGAAGACCATCTCTGCGAGCTTTTCGCGGACCTCGTCAGGGTAGTCGCCGGTGGCGTTGGCGAACCAGACGAGCGAGGTGCCCCAGCCCTGGAACTCCTCTCCGGAGTAGGAAGGGTCGGGGCGTACCGTCACCCCCTCGGGAAGCGGTTCGGCGGTTGAGCCGGGCGGAGCCGCGGCGGCCGGGGTTCCGAAGAGGAACCCGGCGGCCAGGGCCGCGGCGGTGCCTGCACCGGCAACCGCCTTCCACGGCCGGGATGAATGATTCGTCATTGAACTGCTTCCTTCCGAGGGGTGGGGGGTGGAGCTATTTCCTTAGGACAGCGGCCTGCGCAGTACAGCTACTTCGCGCGGGCCGAGTTTCAGGGATCCGGGTTCTCCCCCGCCGGTCAGCGGGGTGCCCCGCACGGCGGAGGCGTCGACGACGCTGTCGGTCCGGTTGATCACGAACGCGAACTCCTCATCGGCTGAGGCACGCAGCACCAGTTCGACGGCGCCGGCCAGGTCCGCGGGCAGCTCCGGTTCGACGCCGGCAGCGGCAGCGAAGCGCTGCAGGACCGGCTGAAGTCCTTCGGGACCGAGCCGGGTGGCGACATAGCCGGCGGACCCCTGGCCGTGAGGACGGCGCGTGACTGCAGCGCCGCCGTCGTAATCCTCAGCCGTGAAGCGGGCCAGAACTTCGACGTCCGCGGACGCCACATCAACGCGGTCCGCCCACAGGGTGCCGGACGATCCAAGATCCAGTCCGACGGCGGTGCCCTCCGGAAGTGGCCCGAACTCCTCTACGCGGATGCCCAACAGTTCGCTGAACGCGCCGGGATAGCCGCCGAGCCAAACGTGGTCGTTCTGGTCGACGACGCCGGAAAAGTAGGTGGTCACGAAGTGCCCGCCGGCCTGGACGTAGGTGGAGATCCTGTCGGCCAGGTCCTTCGGAACCACGTGCAGGACGGGTGCTATCACGAGGGAGTAGTTTTCGAAGCCGCTGCCTACCGGAACCACGTCGGCGCGGATGCCGAGGGCAAGGAACGCGGAGTACCAGTCGAGGGCTTCCTGCCGGTAGCGGAGCCTGTCCGTCGGGTGCGAGTCGAGCTCGCTTGCCCACCATGATTCCCAGTCGAAAAGGATGGCGGCCCGCGCCTGCCTGCGCCCGCTCCCGGAGATGGGGGCGAGGTCGGTGAGTGTGCTGCCCAGGCGTTTGACGGCGTCGTACACGCGGCTGTTCTCGCCGGCGTGCGGGACCATGCCCGAGTGGTACTTTTCCGCGCCGGCCTTGGACTGCCGCCACTGGAAGAAGCAGACGGCGTCGGCACCATGCGCGACGTGCGTGAGTGAGTCGCGCTGCATGGCGCCGGGCTTCTTCGGGGTGTTGATGGGCTGCCAGTTCACAGCGGAGGTCGAGTGCTCCATCAGGAACCAGGGCTTGCCCCCGGCGATGTTGCCGGTGAGGTTGGCCGAGAACGACAGCTCGTCCAGGTCCTGAGGGCCGGGGATGACGTAGTGGTCGTTGGAGACGAAGTCCACCTCGGACGCCCAGTCGGCGTAGTTCATGCCCTTCGTCTCGCCCATCACCATGAAGTTGGTGGTCACCGGAATGTCCGGGGTGAGCTGGGTCAGCAGCTTCCGCTCGGCGACCAGGTAGTCCTTCAGGGCATCCGAGGAGAAGCGCTTGAAATCCAGCTGCTGTGTCGGATTGGGATGGGACGCGGCCTGTCGCGGCGGCAGGATCTGGTTCCAGTCGCTGTAGCGCTGAGCCCAGAAGGCTGTTCCCCACGCGTGGTTCAGCTCATCCAGGGTGCCGTAGCGGGACTGCAGCCAGCCGCGGAAGGCGGCAGCGGCGTCGTCGGAATAGTCATAGATGTTGTGGCAGCCGAGTTCATTGGAGACGTGCCAGGCCGCCAGGGCGGGATGGTTTCCGTAGCGCTCGGCCAGGGTCTTCACGAGCACAAGTGCGTGCTCGCGGAACACCGGAGAGGTAGGGCGCCAGTGCTGGCGAGCCCCCGGCCACAGGGTCTCGCCCGTGCGGGTGACCGGAAGGATCTCCGGATGCGCGGTGGTCAGCCACGGCGGCGGCGATGCGGTCGCGGTAGCAAGATCCACAGCGATGCCGTTGCCGTGCAGGAGATCCATGATCTCGTCGAGCCAGGCGAAGTCCCACTCATTCTGCTTCGGCTGCAGCCGTGCCCAGGAGAAAATGGCGAGCGAAACGATGTTGACGCCCGCCTCGCGCATCAGGCGGACATCTTCATCCCACACTTCACGGGGCCACTGCTCGGGGTTGTAGTCGGCGCCGTAGGCAATGGGCTGGGCGGGGCCGGTGTTGTTGCCGACGACGTTCTCTGGCCAGCGAAGCCAGCGGTGTGCGGAGGGCATGGGTCTCCTAGGTGCGGGAGGAAATGAGGGGAAGGGTGGTGACCGCCGGGCGGGGGTCGCCCGCCCGGCGGAGGTACTGGTGCAGCTTCGTGCTGCGGATCGCCGTTACTCGGCGACGGTGAATCCCTGCTGGCTGCCGTACTCCAGCGAGGAGTCGGCCCAGTCGGTCAATCCGTCCTGCAACGGAGTGTCGGAGACGTAGGCCTGGCCCACCGTGTCGTTGAAGATGCTGTTGGAGTAGACCTGGAAGGGCAGGTAGTTCCAGCCCTCGACCACGTTCGCGGCCGATTCGGCGAAGATCTGGTTGGCCTGCTGGCCGCCGAAGTACTCGAACTCGGTGTTCAGGAACTCTTCGGATTCGAGAGCTTCGGAAGTGGAAGGGAAGGCTCCGCCGTCCACACGGGTCTGGACGCCGTCGTTCACGTTCGCGTACTCAAGGAAGCCGTAGGCGAGCGCTCCTTGTTCCGATGCGGACGGGATGGCCAGGGAGCTGCCGCCGTTCTCTGCGCTGGCATTCTCCCCCGCTTCCCACTGGGGCAGCGGTGCGACAGCCCACTTACCCGCGCCGTCTGCTACGCCCGACTCAAGGTTCGCGGGCATCCAGGCGCCGGTGGCAAGGGTAGCGATAGTGCCGTTGCCGAGGCCCTGGTACCACTCGTCGCTCCAGGAGCTGATCGGAGCGAGCAGTTCCTCGTCGATGAGCTGCTGCCAGGTCTCCGTGAACTTCGTGGAGCCTTCGTCGGTGAAGTCGATGCCGACGTTGGTTCCGTCGACGGTGTAGGGCTTTCCGCCTGCCTGCCAGATGAGGCTTGTGGTGAAGCCGGCGTCACCGGTGTCGTTGGTGATGTAGACGTTCGGGTCTGCTTCGTGGAGCGCGCGGGCGGCCTCGGCGAACTCGTCCCAGGTGGCCGGTACTTCGATGCCGTGCTTGTCGAAGAGTTCCTTGTTGTAGAACAGGGCCATGGGACCGGAATCCATGGGCAGCCCGTAGATACCCTCACCGGCGTGAACCGAGTTCCAGGGACCGGGGGTGAACGTGCCCTCCAGGTCGCCCGCGCCGTACGCGGTCAGGTCGGCGATGGACTCGCTGAGTGCGAACTGCGGCAGCGCGTAGTACTCGATCTGTGCCACGTCGGGGACGCCGTCGCCCGCGGCGATGGCGTTCTGAAGTGCGGTGTACTGATCGTTTCCGGTTCCTGCGTTGACCAGTTCGACGTCGACGTTCGGGTACTCGGCCTCGAAGTCGGTGACTACCTGCTCAAGGGTGGGCTCCCATGCCCAGACCGTGAGGGTGCCGCCTTCCTCAAGGGCTGCCTGGACCTGGTCCTCGCTGACTGGTTCGGCTGAGGTTCCGGAGTTCGAGCCGCCGCCGCAGGCGGCCAGACCGAGGGCGAGGGTGGCAGCCAGGGCTGAACCCGCGAGTGCTTTCGTTCGCATGGTGATCCTTGTTCGTTGGTGATTGGACGGAGAAGTGACGCTGGAGAAAGTTGTTGGGCTACTCTTTGACGCTGCCCGCGGCCAGGCCGGATTGCCAGTAGCGCTGGAGCAGGAGGAAGGCGACGATCAGCGGAAGGATCGTCAGGAGGGAGCCGGTGATGACCAAATTGAAGATCGCCTCACCGCCGGCTGTGGCCGCCTGTGAATTCCAGGCGTTTAGGCCGAGCGTGAGGGGGTACCAGTCGGGGTTCTTGAGCATGATCAGTGGGAGGAAGTAGTTGTTCCAGGTGGCCACCATCGTGAACAGCAACACGGTCACGATTCCCGGTGCCAGCAGCGGCAGGCAGATCTGGAAGAACGTCCGCGCCTCGCCGGCGCCGTCCATGCGGGCGGCTTCCAGCAGTTCGGTCGGGATGGCCTCCGCTGCGAATGTCCACATGAGGTAGAGGCCGAACGGCGAGATCAGGGACGGGATGATGACTGCCCACGGCGTATTCGTCAGGCCCATTTCGCTGAACATCAGGAAGGTGGGCACGGCCAGCGCGGTGCCCGGCACGGCCACCGCCCCAATAACGACGGCGAACACCGCCTTCTTGCCGGGGAAGTCGAACTTTGCAAGGGCATATCCGCCAAGCACTGCCAGGAACGTGGCACCGCCTGCCCCGAGCACCACGTAGAGCACCGTGTTGGCCAGCCAGCGGACGAAGATGCCCCCGTCGTAGCTGAGAGTCTCGGTGATGTTGGTCCAAAGGTCGAAGTCGCTGCCGAACCATAGTCCGAAGGAGTTGAACAGCGACTCCTGCGACTTGGTGGAGTTGATGACCAGCCAGAGCAGCGGCACCAGGCTGTACAGCAGCACGATGCCCATGAGGACGGTGAGCAGGACGCTGCGCCTGGGCTTGTCCGCACTGTGCCTCCGGGTGGAGCGCAGACGGGCGGGTACCTTGGGCCGCTTGACGGGAGTTGCCGCGGGAGAGCGGGTGCCGGCGGTGACAGTCACGGTCAGCCTTCCTTCCGCATGCCGCGGACCTGCACCACGTAGGCGATGGCCATGGTGATCAGGCCCATGATGATCGCGACGGTGGCGGAGTAGTTGTACTGCTGGCCGGAGAAGGACAGCGAGTAGGCGTAAAGGTTCGGGGTGAAGTCGGTGGTGATCGCGTTGGGCGCCAGACCCTGCAGGATGCTCGGCTCGTTGAAAAGCTGGAAACTGCCGATGATGGAGAAGATAGTGGCCACGATGATCGCGCCCCTGATCGCCGGGAGCTTGATGGCCGTGATGACGCGAATCTGGCCGGCACCGTCGAGCTCTGCCGCTTCATACAGCGAGGTGGGGATAATGCGCAGTGCCGAGTAGAAGATCAGCATGTTGTAGCCGATGAACTCCCAGGTGACGATGTTGCCGATGGAGGCGAGGACCAGATCGGGGCTGAGCGGGTTGGGCAGGGAGATTCCGAAGGCATCGTTGAGGTTTCCCACCAGACCGAAGCGGGTGCCGTACATGAAGCCCCACATCAGGGTGGCGACGACGGCCGGCACAGCGTAGGGCAGGAAGATCGAGATGCGGAAGAACGCCTTGCCGTAGAGCCGTCCGCTATCCAGCGCCAGGGCGACCAGCAGAGCGATGAAGAGCATGACCGGCACCTGGACCGCGAGGAAGAGCGAAACGCGGGTGAGGGAAGCCCAGAAAGACGGGTCGCCGAATGCCTGGGCGTAGTTGTCCAGCCCGACGAATGCATTGCCGCCCACCAGCTGATTCCGGAAGAAGCTGAGGAAAATCGAGTAGGCGATAGGTGCCAGGAACACGAGTGCAAAGACGGCCATGAAGGGCCCTATGAACATCCAGCCGGTCCAGCTTTTCGGTGAACGCCGCACGGCGGCTCTATCCGGCCGTGCGACGACGGGCTGCGACGTCATAGTCATGCAGGGAATCCTTCGAGAAACTGTGGATCAGCCAATGTTTACGCAAACATATACGTCTGAAGCGATGCATGTTTACGTAAACATGATTGTTACGATGGTCACATGAGCTTCTCGATGCGTCAACTCCCATGCCAGGGCCCGGCGTCGTGACCACTTCCAATCAGGAACCCACGCTGCAGGGCGCGGCGCCCCCAACGCTGCCGTCCCGCCGGGTGTCGATGGCAGATGTGGCGCGCCTTGCCGGAGTTTCTTCACAGACGGTTTCCCGCGTGACCAACGGGAGCCCCGGCGTCGTTGAAGCCACCCGCTCCCAGGTCATAGCTGCCATGGAGCAGCTCGGCTATCGACCCAACAGCGCGGCCCGCGCGTTGAAGCGCGGCTCGTTCCGGACCATCGGCGTCATCCTGTTCTCGCTGTCGTCGACAGGTAACGTGCGCACGCTGGAAGCCATCGCCTTCGAGGCGGCCCGCGAGGATTTCGCCATCACCCTCATCCCCGTTTCGGCGCCGACACAGGCCGGAGTGCAGGGGGCGTTCTCGCGGCTGAATGAGCTGGCCGTGGACGCTGTCATCGTCATGATGGAGGTCCACCTTCTGGATGCCGCCACCGTTTCCCTGCCGCCCGGGGTGAAAGCCGTCGTGGTCGATTCCGATGCCGGCTCCCAGTACACGGTCGTGGACACAGACCAGGCAGATGGTGCGCGCACCGCCGTCGAGCACTTGCTCGAGCTGGGCCACCGGACGGTGTGGCACGTGGCCGGTCCGACGTCGTCGTACGCCAGTGAACGGCGCGTGACCGCCTGGCGGGAATCCCTGGAGAGGGCTGGGCGGGAAGTGCCGCGCTTACTGCGCGGGGACTGGTCGGCCGAGTCCGGCTATCGCGCCGGCCTGGAGCTGACGAAGGAGCCGGACTGCACCGCCGTATTCACCGCGAACGACCAGATGGCACTCGGCGTGCTGCGCGCCTTCAGGGAGTCAGGCGTCTCGGTGCCGGAGGATGTGAGCATCGTGGGCTTCGACGACATCGCCGAGGCGGGCGCATTCACACCGCCGCTGACCACGGTGCACCAAGACTTCACCGAAGTGGGACGCCGCTGTGTCCAGAAGGTGCTCCAGCAGATCCGGGATGAGACGCCACCACCGGGCACCACTCTCGTTCCGGCGAGGCTCGTGGTTCGCGGAAGCACTGCCCCTCCACGTATCTGAGCAGCAACTTCTGAACCACCAGGCTGGCCCGATGCCGAAATGCAACCTAGCTAGCTCTGTAAGCAGATCTACGCTGTACGACCGAGTGCAATAGCTCCCGTGAAAGCAGCCACAACCAGGCGCTCAAGCGGGCGGGCCAGCTATGAGAGGATGTCAAGGTCGTCGAACGTAACAAGGCTTTCGCCGCCCAATCCCTGGCATATCTTACGCAGTAGCCAGCCCTGAACCCCGCAAAGGTACATACACGGAGGCGCGAGTCGCTAGGGCACCCACTTGGCGCTGCAGAAGCGCGCATCTTTCAAGACCCTGGCTCATGAGCTCAAGCGGTCCGGTGGAGCCGGTCCACGCTCACTGCGGCCTAGGACGCTGAGTCGACTAAAGCTGAGGCAGTCACAGTGCCCCAACTAACCCCGTCTGAATCAGAGACACCAGGTTCGATTGACAAAGTTCGTGAGTAACACAGTCCTGGGTTCACTGATAAGTAGGGGGGTCCGTTCACGATGTCAGCATCTTCAGGAAAAGACGACGCCCCCATCGACGACGAGGGTTTGCCCAGTCATGAAGCTGCTGGCGTCGGAGCATAGATACAGAACGGCCCCCACCAAGTCCGTCGGTTGCATGTTTCGGGGAATGGCACGCTGCCGGGCTGCCACCGCGAAGTACTCCGTACCGTTCAGCACTGTGGACGACTCGTTCTCCACAAGCCCTGGCGCTATAGCATTGACTGTGATTCCGTCTGGCCCGATCTCTTTGGCCAGCGAACGGGTCAGAGCCATGACGGCACCCTTGGAGGCTGTGTAATGAGCGAAGAAGGGCACACCCATATGAACAGTCGAGGAAGCGATGTTGATGACGCGCCCGAATCCGTTGGCCTTCATTGAGGGATAGACTGCACGAGTAGCCAGCCAGACCCCTTTGGTGTTCACGGTCATGACCTTGTCCCACTCCTGCACCGTGATGTCCGTGAACATCTTCTTTGAGCCCAAGCCTTGGTAAATCGCAGCGTTATTGACAAGCGCATCGATCCGCCCAAATCTCTTCGTTACATCCTGGGTAAGGCTTTCCAGAGACGCTTCGTCGGTGACGTCCGTGTGCTGGAACATAACCTCTAGCCCGTCATCCTGCAGCTCTTGTGCGATGGCTTCGCCTTCTGTCGCGATGACGTCCGCCAGCACCACACGGGCACCATTTGAGGCTAGATGACGGCTTAAGGTGGCGCCAATTCCGCGGGCTGCGCCCGTTACGATGACTACCTTGTCCGCCACGACTGGCTCCGCAATCTGCATTTTTCCCACAACTTTCCTTTCAATCAAAGCGCTCTGGTTTTGAGCGTATGTGGCTATAGCGGATGGCTGGACCGCTCTCCGAAAGACTCTCGACGGCGGGATCGAAGCTACTGCCCGTGGTGTTCTAAGGCCTGATCCGGAAGCTGCGCCCCGGGCAACTGACCCTGCGTAGACGCCTCCTGTTACATCGAAGGGAAACCAACGATGGCAACCCTCGAATCCGACACATTGTTTGCCTGTTTGGAATGGTTTCTCGGGTCGTACCATTCGACCTCACCTCGTCATATGGAGGTGAACCCGAATTGAGCTCCCCCGGTTTTGCCCTGTTTTCAAGCCAGCCACTGCGCCGGAACGCGTCGACGCTTAGGTCGCCGGCGAGCAACTAGGCGCCCCTACTATGAACTTGTCCTAACGATCGTTGTCCGCCTGGAGACTTCCGGGGGTACAGTCAAAGCAGGTTGAACCCCAGCTAATCCCTAGAGACACTCGTGTACTAGGTTCCTTGCGGTGGCGGGAATCCGCTTCGAGGCTTCCCTCCAAATTTTAAGCGTCACTCTCGCTTGACGCCGGTACAGGAACGTCGGGTGGATTACGCTCTACCTCCGACTGATGCCTTTGATCGCTTAATTGCGACAGCGGCTGCCGCAGCGGCGCCGACCAGCGCGATGGCTCCGAAGGTGTAAAAGTTTGCTTGGAACTCCCAGCCCATACTCGCGACGTAACCACCGATAAGCGGTCCTGTAATAGCGCCCAAGCGCCCGACGCCCAAAGTCCAACTGAGGGCAGTCGCGGCAGACTGCGGGGGATAGTGAGTCGCGACGAAACCATTCAGGAGGATCTGTGTGCCGTTAGCTCCTAATCCGGCCAGCGCAACGATCGCGAGAAGTAGTCCATAAGGCAGTCCGAAGCTCAACAAAATGATGGATACGCACGCTATGACAAAACAAACGGGCACCACTTTTCTAATCCCAACTTTGTCTGCCACGAATGAGGCTCCGATCGTACCTACCATCGCGCCAATGTTGAGGACGAGGAGGAAGGTCAGAGAAGCACCGAGCTCATATCCGGCAGATCGCATGATCTGGGGCAACCACGTTGTCATGCCATAGACGAGCAACAGGCCGCAGAAACTTGCACATGCAAAAAGTACGGTTGAAGCAATCCATAACTTGCTGAATATGGTGCGAATTGCCAGGGACGTCCGCGGCTTTCCGGCCCCGGTTTTTGTATCCCTAGGCATGTCTTCCAGATGTACATGCTCCATGCCATACTGCTCGGCGACCTGCTTGGCTTCATCGATTCGTCCTCTCGCAGCGAGGAAGATGGCTGACTCGGGAAGATAGCGATAGACCAGAGGAACCAATATGAATAGTGGAAGTGCACCGAAGGCGTAAAGCCAGCGGAAGTCGATGTCGGGGAGCAGCGTGATCGCGAGCACCGAGGCGAGGATGCCGCCCACAAAGTAACCGCTGAACATGATTGCGTTTGTGATCTGCCGACGCGCCGGGGGAGCGAACTCAATGGTCAGCGCCACACATGTTGGCATGACACCACCTAGGCCTAAGCCGGCCAGAAAGCGCATTAGTCCGAACAATTCAGCCGACGGCGCCAATGCGGTGAGCAACATGCAGAGCGAAAACCAGGAGATGCATACCATCATGATCTTCCGGCGTCCGAAGAGGTCCGTCAGTGAGCCAACGATGAGGGTGCCGAATAGCATCCCCAGCAAAGCCAGGCTCCCAATTAGCCCGGCTTGTGCGGCCTCTACCCCCCATGGTGCATAGGCGAGCAGGGAAGGAAGGGTTGCCCCGTAAACCACGAGGTCGTATCCGTCGAAAACAATGGTGGCGAAGCACAGTGCAGTGACAATCAGCCCTGACCTACCTTGGCGGGATGCTCGTTGTCTGGCGTCTGTTTGTGAGCCGGTCTTCATCGTGTTCCTTCCTGGCGGATGATGAAAGTGCTTGTCCGCTAGACGTTAGAGTGATAATCGATACTCTCTGGACTATCTGCTGGAAATTCTTCAGACCCGAACTTTTGCTCTTGATCGTGCAGATTCGGAACCGGCACCGTCATGATTTGGCTACCGGGGGGGGGTGGAGGGTCAGCGCGTACGAGACCAGCCCGGCACGGTGCCCGGATATCCCATCGCTGGACACAGCAGCAATCGCTTCGGCAGCCCTGTCGCTCAACGTGTGGGATGGCCTGTTGCTACAGAGTTTGGCTTCGATTCGAGCTCCGGTCTGGTTCTCCGACATCTGACGAACCGCAGGAGGTGACATCGCCCGCCCCTGCGCTAAGCGACTTCCACCAAGATCCGATTCTTTGGACTACTTGATAGTTCTCGGGCTACCGCAGCTCGGTGTTCTGCCTCCCACTGTCAGGATGGGATTTGAGAACATCATGCACCGTCAACAATGCAGAATTTCTCGCTCTTCTGACGCCAGACCGGCGCCCGCAAGATGCCGGCGCTTCCTGTCCAACGCTGCTCGGTGAGGCGACCTCTAAGGAACCTTGGGAAGTGACCAGATGTGCGGCTGGTCACCGACAGTCCCACTGCTTTGGTGAGCTGCCCTGCATCGAACTTCAGCACCAAGCGGAGCATAGAATTTTCGACGCGGATGGCCCCAGATCAGCTGCAGCAAGCCGCCCTCAACAAGCGGGTCAGGAGACATCCCAGTTGACGTGTTTCAGCTCCGTGAATTCGTACAGGCCTTCCATTCCCCTGGTCCTGCCCATACCTGAGTCTTTGGAGCCACCGGAGGGAACCTCGGCAAAAATACGCATGTATCGGTTGACCCATACGGTCCCGAAATGGAGTTCCCGTGCAGCCTTCCAGGCACGGTTGATGTCCGTCGTCCATACAGCGGCGACCAGACCGTACCGGGTATCGTTCGCCAGGGCGAGCCCCTCCTGATCGGTTCGGAACGGTTCCAGGGTTACTACGGGCCCGAAAATTTCTTCCTGGCGAAGGCGGGGATTGATACGCTCCCCGCTGATGACCGCCGGTTCCAGGAATGCACCGGGCAGGTCAAGCGTTGACGGAGTTCCGCCTCCAAGCAAAAGGGATCCCTCACTCCGCGCAAGATCAATATAAGAGGAGACCCGGTTCGCCTGATCTGCGGAAATTAGGGCGCCTAAATCACTTGTCTGATCGGAAGGATGCCCCACACGCAGACTGCTCACCTGTTCACAGACGAGCTCCCGTACACGTTCAAATACGGGCTCCTGTACAAGGATGCGTGTATTGGCCATGCAAATCTGACCGGCAGAGAAGAAAGCATTCTTCAGGCAGGTAGCTACGGCCGCGTCGATGTCAGCATCTTCATAGATCACGCTGGCACCTTTTCCTCCCAACTCCAAAATCGGCCGGGCGAAATTCGATACTGCAGCCATGGCTACCTGACGGCCTACGTTCGTGGAACCAGTGAAAGCCACGACGCGGATGCGCCTATCCCCGGCCAAAGTCTGCCCAACTTCGGCATCGCCATAGACAATCTGCACAACGTCTTTGGGAGCATCTGTTGGCAAGAGATCCAAGGCCCGAGTTGTCGCCAAGGGAGTCAAGGGGGCAGGCTTCACAACCGCCGTGACGCCTGCGGCCAGAGCCGGGCCGAGGTCACGGAAGAGCAGGAATAAAGGCCAGTTCCAAGGAACAATAAAAGCTGCGGGACCCGCAGCCTCTCGGATCAGATATCCAGCCGAACCGTCGGAGAGCTCATGCGAAGAGCCTGACAGCATACGTGCGAGCCCGGCGCTGAAACGCACCGCGTCTACCGTCATCTCGACTTCACGCTGGCACTCTGTCCGAACCTTCCCACTCTCACCTACCAGGAGATCGACAAGTTCATCAGCGTGTTGTTCAAGCGTATTTGCCCAGGCGAACAATGTTGCCTGCCGCAGCTTTGCATCTCTGCGCCAGGGGCTCATCCGGAAGGCAGTATCGCTTCGTTCGATGACCCGGAGAGTTGATTCGGCGTCATCCATATTGAACGCTGCAAGTTCTTCATGCGTACTTTTATCCAGGACAGTAAGATTTGTCATTTGTGATTGTTCCTCATCCTTGAGTTTCCGTCGGCGTCCTTACACTGGATGCAATGCGGGGAGGTGCTTCGGAGTGTATTTCCGATCCGCTTGATAGCCCTTCGCGCCGATGCAGACGATCGGCAAGCCCGATCAGGAGCGTCTCGACGAAAAAATCGAAACTGTCGTGAAGGGGCCCTCTAGACAGTTGAAGATCGTGCTCCGTGCAGGGCGTGGTTCCGCGAATCGCTCCACGTAGATTTCCTTGAAATCTTTGGAAAGTGAGATGTCGGAGACGAAGCACATGGTTTTCACCACATCTTTGAGGTCGGCGCCGGCTACTTAGAGGACGTTCCACGGGTGGACGCGCGCAGTTCGCAATGGCCTGCAACACCCTCACGCGCATGGCTGCAAGGGTTGTTACGCCACATCGCTGCCTCCTATGCGTGAGTCGCCCTCCCACTGAACATAGGAATGTGCGGCATGTTCGATGCAGCCTATGCAGTCCGAGGGAGCGCAGTTGAGAACGGTGAAAATCTTCTACCGGCGGTTCCCCCACGCTTATGCCTCGATGTCTTCCACAATCTCCTTGAGCGTCTCGATGAACGACGTGATGTCGTCGTCCGTCATCGGCAACGATAGTGAGATCCCGCCGCGGTGGACAGGGAAGAACCCGCGGTTTGCCAGCTCCAGGGAGCAGGTCTGCAACTTCTCGGTGTCCACATTGGTCCAGTAGTCCCGGTGCGTCCGGACCCTCGATTCAGGGCTGGTGAGGTAGACGTAGCCCAGACGCGAGTTTCCCCTGCCCAGGATCCGGAACGGGTGATTCTTCTCCGCGCTCCACTCGTTGATCTCGGTCAGAATACGACCGGCCTGGCCGTTGAGCTTAGTGAACGCCGCTTCGTCCAAGGTGCGCATGCAGGCGATGCCGGCGATGAGAGCCAGCTTGTGACCGTGGTGGGTGCCGGAGATGACGACCTTTCCGTTCTCCAAGACGCTCATGATCTCGGCGGAACCCCCGACGGCCCCGAGGGGCATGCCACCGCCGATGACCTTGCCCATCACCGTGAGGTCAGGGGTGACCCCGCACTCACCCTGAAGTCCGTTGTAGCCAGCACGTAGCGTGACGGTTTCGTCGAAGATCAGCACGATACCGAGTTCCTGGGTCAACGACCGCAGGTCCTCGACAAACTCCTGATCCAGAGTGACGAACCCTCCGGCGCCACTCTCGAGCTCGATGATGAGGCAGGCGATGGAGTCGGCATTGGCTCGGAGGATCCGCTCGGCGCCGACACGGTCGTTCTGGGTCAGCAGGACGACGTTCTGCACCTCAGCGGTGGGGATTCCGCCGCTGTCGGCCATCGGCTTAGGATCGGAGGCGGTGCCGCTGTCCGGTCCGGGAGATGGATGGGTGGAGATGTTGAGGGGATCGGTGAAGCCGTGATATCCGCCTTCGACCTTCGCGATCTTGGACTTCCCCGTATACGCTCGGGCGATGCGCACGGCGCTCATACACGATTCTGATGCGGAGCAGGAAAACTGGACCTTCTCTACCGAGGGAATGCGGTCCACGAGTATTTGCGCCAGCTCCGCTTCTCGAGTGCTGGGGTTGCCGAAGGAAATTCCCGACGGTATGGCTTCGATGAGAGCGGACGTGATCGCGGGATGGTTGTGCCCGAGAATGTTCACCGTGAAGTTGTTGTTCAGATCGAGGAGCGTATGTCCGTCGACGGTCTCGATATGGGCACCATCGCCCTTGTCCACGTAGACCGCGTGGGGGCCGAAGTTGAAGGAATTCCTGCTGTATCCGCCGGGAATGAGGTGCTTGCCTTGCTGCGTCAGCTCACCCGACTTCGCAAATTTTGTCGTGAACCGGTCGAGGCTTGCCTCAAAGGTCAGCTTGACCATCAGTACCCATCTCCTTCGGCAAAACATTGTTACTACCCATCCGGCTTGCACGGAATTCCTGCGGGAGGGTGAACCGTCTACTTATTCCTTTATCGTCGAATCTGTTGCGAGCCAGGACAAGCCGCAGATCACGATCAGCCGATCTCAAAATCCAATCGACGGGCCAGGGCGCATCCATACGCTCCAGCACCGCCACCCAGCACCGCAGCTCGAGTGGTTCCGGACATCGGGGTGGTCGCGCCCGTGGTCCGGGCGGGGTCGTGGCGGCGCAGCACCTCCTGCATCCGCGGCTAGTGGTCGGCCGGTGGGATGATGAATCCATCCACGCCCCTGATCGGCTCCCCGATCATCGCGGCGATGTTCTCCGGGAGATCTGCTGGATGCGCTGCTCGAGCTCGCGGACGCAGAAGTCCATGACGTCCTGACCGTCAAAGAGGTGGGGTCGGTAGGAGTGCGGCGAGGTGAGGTGGGGCAGGTGCGGGCCCTGGCCCTCGGCCATGTCGGCGGATCCGGTCGCCGAGCCGCCGCCGTAGGTCAGGCCGTGGTAGGCGGTGTGGCGGGGGAGGATCCAGTTCTTGGACGAATGGCCGTTGAGGTAGTGGTAGTAGCGGGCGGTCTTGAGGCCGCGTCGTTACCCTCGGACCCGCCGGAACTGAAGAACACCTTGGTCATCCGCTCCGGGGCCAGCGAGATCAGCCGCTCCCACAGCTCGATGGCCTGGTCGTTGCTGAAGTGCCAGAAGGAGGTGAACTACTCCAGCTTGTGCATCTAGGACGCGGCGACCTCAGCCATTTCCGCGCGGCCGTGACCGATCTGGGCCAGCCACAGCCCACCCGGTGGCGTCGAGGTACTCCCGCCGGTCGCGTCGGTCAGGCGGCACCCGCGGCCCTCAACCATGATGACGTGGTCGGTGACCGATGAAGGCAGATGCGGGTGGATCAGGTGCTTGACGTCCGTGTGGAGGGGATCGGTCGCCTCGCGGGCCTGAACGGTCATGGTGCGCGCCTTTCCGCCTGCGTTTATACTGGGGGAAGCATTGACTCGAGCATGCGGTGTGGCGCTTATCACGGACAACGAGCACTTCGCGATCGGCCGATCGTCTGATGCGATCAGGGGTCTTATCGGGAGGCGCACGTGGAAATCCGGCAGTTGCAGTACATGACCGTGCTCGCCGAGACCCTGCACTTCGGCCGCGCCGCCCAGCGCATGCACATCGCACAGTCGGCGTTCAGTACTCAGATCGCCCGCCTCGAGCGGCAGGTCGGAGCGCAACTGTTCGACCGCTCGGCCAACCGTGTGACGCTCACGCGGGCCGGTGAGGCATTCCTTCCCCGCGCCCAAGCGATCCTCAACGAAATGGCCGACGCCAGCCAGGAAGCCCGCCTCGTCCACGCCGCAGGTCAGACGCAACTGCGGATCGGTCTGTTTTGCGAATCAGCCGGTGAGCTGACGCCGCTCATCGTCTCCGCCTTCCGGACCGCGATGCCCGACGTTCAGCTGTCTTTCCAGGAACTGTCCATGGTCAACCAGGTGGAGGCGCTGGCCTCGGAGATGGTGGATGTAGCGTTCATCCGATCGCCGATGGCCGACACGCGGGTACAACTGCACGAGCTCTTCGCCGAGCCCCGGTTGGTCGGCGTCAGGCCCGATCACCGGCTGGCAACTCTGGATCAGGTGACCACCAGTGACTTGCTTGAGGAACCCTTCGCTGTAGCTGCTCCCGAGGCCCCCGCGCGCTGGCGTGCCTATTGGTCATGCGATGACGTGCGTGGTGAACCCGGGCGAGTCGCAGCCTCGGTGACCAATGTCCCGGAGAGTCTCCACGCGATCGCTTACCAAGGTGCCGTCGACACCTTTTCCGGATCGACGACCCGCTTTCTGCGCTTCCCCGGCGTGGTCTACCGGCCCATCGTGGATGGGACATTCTCACCGATCGCCGTGGCCACGCGCATAGACGAACGGCGCGGCCACGTCGAGGCGTTCCGTCGCATAGCCCAGCAATTGGCAACTACGTCCCTATCTGTTGTCCCGGACGCCGTCCCTGTCGACCGAGCACCCAAGGGCACGCCCAGAGCCGCCTGACCGAGCCTACTCAGCGGTCAAGGACGGTGCTCGAGCACGTAGCGGGCATCCATTGTTCAGGGCGCTGCTACCCACCTTCGGCATGAAACGACGGGGAGCTCCGCCCTAATGAGCCAAGATGTCGGGTACCACGTGGGTGAGAACCAGGCTGCCGGCATTGGCGTCCTTCGCGATGCGTCCGATGTCTCCGATGTCGGTGTGCACTTCGCGCATGTGCTTCATCGTCGTTTCGTTCCATCCCATACGAGTCGCCGAGGATTCGAGTTCGACGGCTTCGTGGATAAGGACGTCGCAGTTCTTGGCCAGGGCGATGAAATTGGTGATGGTGCGGTGTGACCAGAGAACACCACTGACCCGTGCTGCGTGTCGAATCGATAAGCCAAAGCCGGGCATGGGGCGCGATGGGGAACGAGAGTTGCGGTGACTCTAACGTTCTCCTCAGTGCCTGGGAATCTCAATGCTGCTGTCGAGCAGCCTGGAGTGGTGGGGCGGGGGCCGGTTCTCGATAGGGGGTGTGGTCACGGAGCATAGCCCAGATGACGTTGAGATGGAGCTTGCCCCGATGTTCGCCGCCAGCACAGGCCCGAAGCCAGGCCTGCTCAACAGGATCTCGGCGGCCTCGTGCTGGTGGAACCGATCGGTGATCTCGTGGTCGAGCCCGGCGAGTTCTTCATCGATCGCGGTGATCTCCGCCGCTAGTTTCGTGATATGTGATGAGCCCACCGACTGGGTCGGAAGGCTCGTGTGCTGGATAGCTGCGGCGTCGACGGCCGCCTGGCCCAACCTGGCGGCGCGTACACACGGTTCCCACCGGGATCTGGCGTTGAAATGTCTTCCGATGCAGTCCGCCCCCGATTGTGGCAGCAAGACACGGGTTCCTCTTTCAAATGGGACTCGCGCCACCAGCGTACCGACGGTCCTTACATGAGCGGGCGCCACCCAGAAGGGAAATTCTATGGAAAGGCGTGGCATTGCTCTGAAGCGCATCCGGCTCGCATGTGGACTGCAGAAGACTCGAAGAGTGATTACAGATGAAAACCACCTCGCCAGTGCTGGAGGACACCATTCTGAATCCGCGATGGGCCGATCTCCTTTTCGCCATTGGAGACTCTTGTGATCGGCACCATACTTTGGGGATTGAATGACTTTCTCACTGACTGGAGTTGCCGTGGCTGCTGACGCCTCACTTCGACGTACCCTCAAACTGCGCCATGTCGTGCTCTTCGGCCTCGCCTACACGGCACCGCTGGCGGTCGTTAATACCTACGGGCCGATCGCCCACGCCTCCCACGGCCTGGTTCCGGCAGCTTACGTGGTTGGCATCGTGGCCATGCTGTTCACCGCCTACGCGTACTCCCAGATGGCGCGTCGGGTCCCTTCGTCAGGATCAGCTTATGCCTACGTGCGCGCGTCCATGGGCGCGCACGCTGGCTGGGCGGTTGGCTGGACTGTGCTTCTGGACTACTTGTTTTTGCCCGCCGTCGAAGCGGTAATCAATGCCATGTTCCTTGCGACCATCTTCCCAGCAGTGCCGCACTGGGCATGGATCGTCGTGTACATCGCCCTGGTGACGGTCACGAACATCGCCGGCGTCAAGGTTGCAGCGGTGCTGAACTACGTCCTGGTGGGCTTGCCGCTTCTGCTGCTAGGGGTATTCTCCTTCCTTGCCGTGAAAAGCGTGTTGGCGGGTGAGGGTGTGGGGGCCGTGGTCTCCACGTTGCCGTTTCACAGCCCGGACGTCGGCATGGCGGCCGTGCTCTCGGGCGCTTCACTGGTCATCGTCTCGTTCCTTGGTTTCGACGCTGTCACAACCTTGGCCGAGGAGACACGCGACCCGCGCCGCACCATTCCGAAGGCCATCCTTATCGTGACGCTGATCGCAGGCCTGCTCTTCATCGCGATCTCCTACCTGATGTTCCTGGTGCACCCAAACCATGAGGCGTTCACTAATCCCAACGCCCCTGCATTGGAAATCTTCATGACCGTTGGCGGCCCTGCCCTGGTCTCCATTTTCCTGGTCTGCCGCACAGCGGGCGGACTCGCCGCCACGATAGCGTCCCAAGGCACGGTTTCACGCATTTTCTTCGCCCTGGGCCGCGACGGAATCCTGCCGCGTCGACTGTTCAGCTACATTCACCCTCGATTCCAGACGCCCATGGGCGCCATGCTGGTCGTGACTGCGCTGGTCCTTACTCTCGCCTTAAGCCTTAGTATCGATACCCTCTTCTCGATGATCAGTTTCGGCGCTTTGACTGCCTTCGCTTTCGTGAATTTGTCGGTCGTCGTCTTGGTCTTCTTCAAGGAAGGCCGACGGGGGCTCCAAGGTACTCTGCTCTACCTGTGCGTGCCCCTTGTGGGATTCATGGTGTCCTTCGTGCTGTGGTTGGGCCTCAGCACTCAAGCGAAGATCCTCGGCGGGTTGTGGGTGCTGGTCGGAATCGTCTATCTGGTCATTCGGACCCGTGGATTCACCCGGCAGATGGACCCAAACCTCGGTTTCGACACACCGGAGGCGCCCGAGGTCCCCTCCCCCCAAGAAGCGAGAAGCCCTCGTGCTTGAACATGACGTCGAACCGTTGAACCTAGCGTCGGGGCTGGCTCGTCGAAGGCCGCGGACCGAGTCCGTTCTTGCTTTGAACTACGTTGTGGGCCTCTTCGGAACTATGCCTCCTCCCATCAAGGTCGCGCACGCTGCTGGTATCCCGAACCCGCAGCTCAGCCATATCTGACGCGCCAGGAGCAGCATGCAGACTATAAACAACCATGACTACGCAACGGCGGGTGACATTCCTTCCACCGTGCGCGGGTACGAAACATGCCGGGGTGAAGTTCAGCAGCTGGCTTTCCGCTCACGGCCCGCCTGGCCGGACTTCAGCACCGCCGGGGATACGGCCCAAACATTGTTCTCATGGTGACCGATGATCTGGCCTTCAGCGACGTTGGGCCCTTCGGCACGAGATAGACATGCCGAATTTAGATGTAAAAGGGCATGACCTTATTGGCACGGTCCCCGAACACAAACTCGACCGAGGACTACGGCGTGTGTTAATTGGACTATGACGACTGGGGGCATCTCAATGCGGGGGACAGGGTGCGCGTTCAGGTTCCAGGGTATCCACTCCGAGACGCAACGGTCGACGAAGTAGGTGAGGACGCCACCTACTTCTGGTTATGGATAGACGGGTATGGCCGCAAGATGACTTTTGTTGGGGACGGGTCAGCAATCTTCAAGTTGTCCGAGTCGTCCCGGTAACGGGTGCCGCATCCGCGGATCGTGCCGCCTGCTGGAGGTTGACCGGTGCACGGATCTTTTTCAGCCGCCTGAGTAGTGATGGGGCCGGTTGGCTCTAGAAAGTGCAGGGCGCAATGGGGCAGTCGCTGGCCCAACTACGCCCTGAGCAGTCTTCCCAAAAGACGACGTCGGAGGTAACCAGTAAGTTTCCGGCTCTCACAGCTTGCAGCAAATGTTGCTGCCACGGCTGGTGGAGGCTCATTGGTCAGGATCCAACCGTTTAAAGAAGTAGACCCGGCGATATCCATCTTCGACGTCTCGGTGGGTCTCGTGATAGCCGCGCCTCGGGTAATAGGTGAGGTTTTCTACCATCGCCTCGTTTGTGTACAGGCGGACTTCCTCGAGCCCTGAACGACGGGCGAGCTGCTCCGCTTCGATGAGCAACGCTGATCCCAAACCCAAGCCCTGAACGTCAGGTGATACGGCGAGGTTAAGAATGTGAAGTGCCGCTTCCTCACACCGGGTAACAAGCATGCCAACCAGCTGATGATCGCTCCAGGCAAGAAGGGCGTCCCCCGAGGCTGCAATCGCATCATAATCAGATGTCATGGGAGCGGGTTCCTTCCCGATCCGCTCAACGTACGATGCATATGCCCTGCGAGCGAGGTCACACATGGACGAGCTGTCGGACTCACGTGCAGCCGCGAACTTTATCCCCGCTTTCTCGATCATCTCATTAGTGCACCATAACGGACTGCTTTTGAGCATCTCAGATAATAAGAACTGGCGTAACGACGTTGCCGACGCATGGGGAAGGATCTCAAAGCGCTAATTCATGCCCCCGGCGCACGGACGCAACGGGACAGCGAGCCGTTACTGCCCCATCCTTGAATTGGAAATTTCCGGTGTACTGGTCGCTTCAATTCCTGAACTGGAATAGCGCGCGTTTGCATTGCCGGCCACTCCGCCAATCACTATCAACGCGAACAGCGAGTCCGAAATCACTTCTGAGACATAAGCACGGGTGAGGGCGGCGGTGCTTGAGGGTTAGGTCAATTGCACCGCCGGTCCTGGCATCGGTGGAACTTACGAGGAGTGTATGACAATCCGCTCCGGAACAGTTGAAGATCTAATGCCCGACTTCAGACTTCTCTGCCGCTGACACCTCCCACAGGCACGCCGATCTTGGCAGAGGACCAACCGCGAGGTATGGATCGAGCCCCACCTTGTCGACGGAGTGAAGTGACCAGCTGCGCATGTGCACGCAGCTGGTCACCGACAGTCCCACTGCTCTAGTGAGCTGCCCTGCATCGAAATTCAGCACCAAGCGGAGAATAGGATTCTCTACGCGCATGGCCCCAAGATCAGGGTTTTGCGCTGCACTTGGCCCTAGGTCAGCTCGGGATTGCGAAACTGGTCGGAACTTCGAGCAGGACGGGTGCATCAGCGTTCAGAGCATCGCGTAGTTTGGCTTTGAACTCTTCCAGTGTTTGTGTCCGGTGCGCCTGGACCCCGTACCCTTCGGCCAAAGCACAGAAATCGATCCCTGGAACATCGAGTCCTGGAGATGCCTCCGCTCCCAGACGGGTTGCAAAATTCCGAAGTGCTCCGTACGTGCCGTTGTTAAGGATGACGTATATGACCGGTATCTTCTCGTGGGCCGCTGTCCACAGTGCAGTGATGCCGTAGTTCGCAGAGCCGTCCCCAATTACGGCGATGACCTGCCGCTGGGGTTCGGCCAGTTGAACGCCAACCGCCGCAGCCATCCCGAAGCCCAAACCACCGGAAGCTGCAAAGTAGTAGCTGCCCGGATACGTCATGCTAAGGCGCTGCCACATGGACGCAATTGTCGAGGTGGACTCATTGACGTAGATTGCGTCCTCAGGAGCAACTGCATCAATCGCGTCGAGTACCGCCTCCGCGTTCAGGCGGGAATCCGTAGAGTGTGGAAGCGGCGGAATGGGGATCGGTTCAAGTGAGGCTCTGCCGCTGTCCGGTGCTATTCGTGCCAGTGTTTCAACAGCCGAGCGAATGTCTGCCACAAATGCGTTACCCATCGGAGCTCGAGCTGCCTCCGCTGGATCCGACGTTATATGAACGAGCGAGGCACCCTTGGGCAAAAAGGCGCCCGGCGCATGCTGGTGGTAACGGAAAACCGGCCCGCCAATGACCAAAATGAGATCATGCCCCTCCAAGGATGAGGTGACCCCTGCTACATTTGCGGGCAGGAGACCGCGGAAATTTGGGTGGCGCGTGGGGAACGGACACCGGGGGGCAGAAGGGGCGACCCAAACGGGTGCTCCTAATTTTTCGGCCAGTATCACTGCTGAGTCATTAGCCCGGGTCGCATCCACTTCGGGACCTAGGACCAGCACGGGATTCTCTGCCTGCGCCAGAATGTCCGTCAGGTCGCGGATCTGCCCCAACGACAGGTCACCGCCCTGGGACACGACTCTGCCTTGAACGTGTTCGTCGGCTTCGCCCGCATCTTGGCCCCAGTCATCGTAGGGAATGGACACATAAACCGGGCCCCGCGGGGCGAGAGCTGCCGTATGTACTGCTTGTCCAAGAGTCCTGACGACGTCGGACGCAGCCAGAGGCTCACTGCTCCATTTGACCAACGGACGAGGCAGCGCCGGCGCGTCCATGTTGGCGAGCATGACCTCCATTCCCACGGTCGAGCGCACCTGCTGGCCCGCGGTGATGACAAGAGGACTGTGCGAGTAGAAGGCGTTCGTCAATGCCCCCATCGCGTTGCCCGTTCCTGCTGCCGCATGCAAGTTCACAAAAGAGGGAACACCCGTTGCCTGGGCGTAGCCGTCAGCCATGCCGGTAACCACTCCTTCGTGCAGACCAAGGATGTATCGGAAATCCTCTGGCATGTCAGCGAGAAACGGAAGTTCATTCGATCCTGGATTGCCAAATACCGTGGTAATACCATTCCGACGTAGCAGTTTGTACGTCGCTTCGCTGATTGTCGTCAAAGTATCGATGCTTTCTGTGTTAATTGTACAAAATTTCGCCATCAAATGAGGACCTGCGGCGTCGGAATGAACGCTTGGAGAAGCAAGCCTTCCTGTCTCTCCCTGATCGATTCGGCGTCAGGGCAGCATGGCAGCGGAAGACGGCCATTGGCTGTCGATCCGTGCTGCAGCAAGCCGCCCTCAGCAAGCGGGTCAGGAGACATCCCAGTTGACGTGCTTCAGCTCCGTGAATTCGTACAGGCCTTCCATTCCCCTGGTCCTGCCCATACCTGAGTCTTTGGAGCCACCGGAGGGAACCTCGGCAAAAATACGCATGTATCGGTTGACCCATACGGTTCCGAAATGGAGTTCCCGTGCAGCCTTCCAGGCACGGTTGATGTCCGTCGTCCATACAGCGGCGACCAGACCGTACCGGGTATCGTTCGCCAGGGCGAGCCCCTCCTGATCGGTTCGGAACGGTTCCAGGGTCACTACGGGCCCGAAAATTTCTTCCTGGCGAAGGCGGGGATTGATACGCTCCCCGCTGATGACCGCCGGTTCCAGGAATGCACCGGGCAGGTCAAGCGTTGACGGAGTTCCGCCTCCAAGCAAAAGGGATCCCTCACTCCGCGCAAGATCAATATAAGAGGAGACCCGGTTCGCCTGATCTGCGGAAATTAGGGCGCCTAAATCACTTGTCTGATCGGAAGGATGCCCCACACGCAGACTGCTCACCTGTTCACAGACGAGCTCCCGTACACGTTCAAATACGGGCTCCTGTACAAGGATGCGTGTATTGGCCATGCAAATCTGACCGGCAGAGAAGAAAGCATTCTTCAGGCAGGTAGCTACGGCCGCGTCGATGTCAGCATCTTCATAGATCACGCTGGCACCTTTTCCTCCCAACTCCAAAATCGGCCGGGCGAAATTCGATACTGCAGCCATGGCTACCTGACGGCCTACGTTCGTGGAACCAGTGAAAGCCACGACGCGGATGCGCCTATCCCCGGCCAAAGTCTGCCCAACTTCGGCATCGCCATAGACAATCTGCACAACGTCCTTGGGAGCATCTGATGGCAAGAGATCCAAGGCCCGAGTTGTCGCCAAGGGAGTCAAGGGGGCAGGCTTCACAACCGCCGTGACGCCTGCAGCCAGAGCCGGGCCGAGGTCACGGAAGAGCAGGAATAAAGGCCAGTTCCAAGGAACAATAAAAGCTGCGGGACCCGCAGCCTCTCGGATCAGATATCCAGCCGAACCGTCGGAGAGCTCATGCGAAGAGCCTGACAGCATACGTGCGAGCCCGGCGCTGAAACGCACCGCGTCTACCGTCATCTCGACTTCACGCTGGCACTCTGTCCGAACCTTCCCACTCTCACCCACCAGGAGATCGACAAGTTCATCAGCGTGTTGTTCAAGCGTATTTGCCCAGGCGAACAATGTTGCCTGCCGCAGCTTTGCATCTCTGCGCCAGGGGCTCATCCGGAAGGCAGTATCGCTTCGTTCGATGACCCGGAGAGTTGATTCGGCGTCATCCATATTGAACGCTGCAAGTTCTTCATGCGTACTTTTATCCAGGACAGTAAGATTTGTCATTTGTGATTGTTCCTCATCCTTGAGTTTCCGCCGGCGTCCTTACACTGGATGCAATGCGGGGAGGTGCTTCGGAGTGTATTTCCGATCCGCTTGATAGCCCTTCGCGCCGATGCAGACGATCGGCAAGCCCTATCAGGAGCGTCTCGACGAAAAAATCGAAGCTGTCGTGAAGGGGCCGGGTAATTCCGGATTCCCACCTCATGCCGAATGCCTGGTTCGCCAAGGCATCGATATTTCTGGATATGGTGGGGTATCGGCGTGCAGGCACACTGAGCAGCCGATCCTCGACGGTTGCCCGCCATCCCTGACCGGCCTTATCGAAAGCGGGCTCAGAGCAAAGCTCGCTGTTTGTCCATCCAGTGACACCGGCTGCCAGCGCGTTATATGCGAAAGTCAGTTCGGCGCCGGTGAATCCTGCCCTCTCGATGACGCTGAGGGTACGCTCGATGGACGGGAGCGACGCTTCGACTTCCGTCGAGAGTTGTCCTGCGATTATCGGAGCAAAGTTGGGATGGGCGTGCAGGACATTGCGGCGTGTATGGGCCCACCGAAAAAGCCAGGATCGCCAGTCTGCGGGTTCTGCCTCTTCGATCTTAACGTTGTGCGCCAAGTGACTGGCTGCAGCGGAAATGAGTTCATCTTTTCCTTGAAAGTGCCAGTAAACGGCAGAGGGGGCAACCTCTAGTTCCTCTGCCAGGACACGCATCGTGAGTGCGGCGAGCCCATGCCTGTCCACATATTCGGTGGTCTTTTTCAGGATTGCGAGGCGTGTGAGTTTGGGGCCGTTAGGCTTTTGCGCCACAGGCCTCTTTCCTTTCACCACCCCTACATCACTCATCTGATTTTCTCCGTTATGCTTGCGAGCAACTCTGAGACGGACTCGGCGCATCCCCAGGACAGCGTTACGCCGGCACCACCGTGGCCGTAGCAATTGATGATCGGACGCAGACCGTAATCCTCCCTATCCAGGCGAACGGTTGGACGCGCCGGACGGTGACCTACTACTTGGCGTTCGATGGGGGCTCCCGCCAGGGAAGGCGCGAGTTCGAAAGCCCGTTCCAGTATCCGGGCTTCTTGGGCCAAGTCGTACTCCGGATTCCAGACATGGGGTTCGG
Organism: Arthrobacter sp. D2-10; assembly: GCF_054161285.1. Classification (NCBI taxonomy): domain Bacteria; kingdom Bacillati; phylum Actinomycetota; class Actinomycetes; order Micrococcales; family Micrococcaceae; genus Arthrobacter; species Arthrobacter sp. D2-10. The sequence goes on from NZ_CP096432.1 coordinate 70,879, forward strand.
GGTATCCTCCGCATATCACGGTGTCACCTCTGGGAAAGACATACATCATGCCTTCCGGGTGGTCCCGATCACTGATCGATGTCGTCAGCCCTCCGGTATTGGCAAGCATGACAATCTGGCTCCTGATGGGATACGACTCCGTGTCGCCATTGAAAGTGCGTGAGTTCAACCCCGCAGCAAGGACGATGGGGCCCTGCCCGGGAACATCATCAAAGCCGGAGACCTCTCTGTGCTCTATTACCACGCCTGCCTCAAGGCATTTGTCACGAAGCCAGGGGAGGTACCGGCTCATATCAATTCGGAGAGAACGGGACAACGTGCCATATCCGTAAGCGGCAGGAAGTTGGTCCTCCAGGAGCTCCCTTGCCGGCTGTACGACAGATTCATACCAGCGGTCGGTCTTCGGGCGGGCCCGCATATAGGCAACGCTTTCCTGGGGAGCGATGCCAGTTTTTGGATCCACTGCCAGCTCTTCGAAGACCTCCCGCGTGCGGAGTGCCCATGCCCTAACTCGGTCCGATTTCTCGACGTGCACCGGGCCCCAAACTGCAGCTGCAATCGAGGATACGGTGTCCTCAACTTCGTGTGCAGTAATGACTTTGACGTTCCTCTTCTGCTGAGCCAGCAGAAGTGCGCAGCTGAGTCCAATGACGCCGCCGCCAATGACCGTAATTGTCTCCGCTTCGGGCGGTCCGGATTTCGGGGTGTCCAGAGTTGACTCCTTCAACGTCAACGTGTCGCTCCGGGCAACACTGCGATGGCCTCGATTTCCACACGGAAGCCCTCCAGACAGTTGAAGATCGTGCTCCTTGCAGGGCGTGGTTCCGCGAATCGCTCCACGTAGACTTCGTTGAAATCCTTGAAGAGTGAGATGTCGGAGACGAAGCACATGGTTTTCACCACATCTTTGAGATCAGCGCCAGCTGCTTTGAGGACGTTCTCCAGGTTGGCTATTGTTCGTTCTACTTCCTCCCGGAAATCCTCGGGAAATTCGCCCGTCTCCGGGTTCTTGCCAACCTGGCCGCTGGTATACACGAAACCATTTGCAATGATGGCCGGGGAGAACCGGTTCCCAACCGTCGGGCCGGTAGTTGCAGGAGCGATCGCTTGGAATGAAGACATGATCAACCTTTCGGTAATTGGATTTGAAGCGGAGGTGGTTGCGGGCTGCGCCTAGTAAGCTCCGGCCGCGTGACTGGAAAGGAACGAAACGGTACGCGGGTCTGTGGATTGCAGGACATCCTGCGGGGACCCGTTCTCGATGACCCGCCCTGTGTCCATCAGAACAATTCGGTCTGCCACACCCATGGCGAATGCCAGTTCGTGGGTGACGACGACCATCGTCATTCCGTCTGCACTGAGCTTCTTCATGACGTCCAGCACTTCGACTGTCGACTCCGGGTCTAGGGCTGATGTCGGTTCATCAAAGAGCAGAGCTTCCGGCTTCAGGGCCAAAGCACGGGCGATGGCTACGCGCTGCTGTTGGCCGCCGGACAGTTGTGCCGGCCTGATCAAGCATCGGTCGATAAGACCAACGCGATCGAGGAGTTCGATAGATTCAGCCAGTGCCTGGTCTTCGGAATGTCCGCGGACATGCATTAGCGGGAGTGCGACGTTTTCGACGGCAGTCAGGTGCGGAAACAGGTGAAAGCTCTGGAACACCATGCCGATGCTGCGGCGAAGTGCAACAAGGTGGCGCTTATCGGCCGGTCTGTTGTCCGCGAATACCTTGTGTTCGGCCACCTCTATTGTTCCCGAATCCGGGGTTTCCAACAGATTCAGGCAGCGCAGCAGCGTGCTTTTCCCTCCACCGCTGCGTCCGAGGATCGTGACGACTTCGCCTTTGTGCACCGTGAGATCAACACTGTCGAGCACGACGTTGGAACCAAAGGACTTGCGTAGGTTACGGACTCGAATTGTTTCGGTACCAGAAATGTTCACAGTACAACCTTCCGATTGCTGTCTTGCTGGAGGCGCCGTTCGGCGAGGAGGCGTTCGGCGGCGTGCAACCGACGGACACGTCGGGCACTCATCGGCTTGCTCGCTTCGAGACGCCGTTCCAGGGCGCCGACCAGTCGGGAGAGCGGGAAGCAGAGGGCAAAGTAGAGGGCACCAATCATCACGTACACTTCCAGGGGCCGGAAAGTTGTGGATGCAATTATTTGCCCCTGAGTCATTAGCTCAGCACCGCCGATAGTGACGAGCAGAGCCGTGCTCTTTAGAAGATCAACGAGCATAGTCCCCGTTCCCGGAAGTGCCAGCCGAATTGCCTGGGGAAGGATAACCAGTGTTTCAACTGCGCGGGGCGTTAGCCCGAGCGCAAGCGAGGCCTCACGTTGTCCTTTTTGGACTCCTTCCAAGCCTCCACGGAAGACTTCGGACATATACGCGCCATACGCCAGAACGAGCGAGAGCACGCCAGCTGTAAACACGTCCAAGCGTATGCCTACCGACGGTAGACCGAAGTAGAAGATGTAAATAGTCGTGATCAGGGGAAGGTTTTTAAGCACCTCGGTGTAACCCAGGGCCGAAGCCCGGAAGGGCCACTTAGACGATCCTCGCAGCAGGGCGAGGATGATCCCTAGCAGTACGCTTCCGAGGAAGCTGACGACCGTAAAGGCGAGAGTGTTGAGTAACGCTTGCCCTAGTGATTCGATGTAGAGCGTCCAGTCGATATTCATGTGGTTTGCCGATCAATTTTACGCGGGTTCAAGTGTCTTCCGTTCCTAGCTGCGGCGGATTATTTTTCGGGAGGAGTCCAGCCGGCCTCCCGGTCGACTGCCGTCCGCTGCTCACTGAAGACCTGCGCCCAGCCGTCGGATAGGGAAAGGAACTCGTCGGGGTTCTCGATTCCGTACTTCGTCATGAGTTCGGCGATCTGCCCATCTGCGTACATTTTTCTGATCTGCTCGTCGAGCGCCGCCTGCAGTTCTTCGTGGCCTGGGGCGAGGTACCAGCCGAGCATGACAGGGCCAAAGATTTCCAGCGTTGGGTCGGCCCTGAGTTCGTCAATGGTCGGGGCAACAATGGGAGTAGCGACGAGGTCGAGCTCGGGCCGGGACTGAGCGGTATAAATTGCCATCAGCGGGTCAATCAGAGCGACATCGATGCGTCCTGCTTGGAGATCAGCGATTACGGTTGCTGCATCCGGGTAGGTATGCAAATCAACGTCGTCCCTCTTCTGTAGGTTGTCCACGAAGAGGAATCCTGTGATCGTTCCTACACGCTTGCCGGCCAGGTCATGATGCGTCGAGGCACTGACTTCGGGGGAGTGGAGGTATACGTGGGGGACGTAGAAGGGCGGATCCGTAAAGAGACCCTTCTGCGTACGTTCCTTGCGCCATGCAACGCTTCCCACCGCGATGTCCTGCCTGGAGGATTGCACCGCTGCAAGCATCCCGGGAAAGTCAGAAATGACCACCTGGGACTCCAGGCCGAGGTCGTCAAGTGCTGTGGTCAGCATCTCAGCTTCAAATCCGACGAACTCACCGTTGACCAAGTTCGTATTGGGCATCGAGGCCGTCGTATTGATCAGGACCTTGTCACCGCCGATCAAATTGTATTTGCTGGCGGCCTCATCGTCCCCAGCCTGGGCACCGGCACAGCCCGTCAATAAAGTGATCGCCGCGGCAAATGCTGTCAGGGCGGCACCTATCCGTGTAGCCCGGCCATGTTTTGTTAGTGCCATTGTCTTACCTTTCTGAATGCGACCTGGGGGGGTGTTCGCTATACGAAATACCTGAACGCTGTTCAGTGAATCATTGAACGCTGTTCAGTTGTGTTGCCCATGCGTTTCCTCCTTGTAAAGCCTTTACTGGGGCTGGCAGGCGAGGTCGGATAAATGACCCTCGCCTTAATAAGAAGGTGGGCTGCAATACCAAAAGCCCTTTAGCGCAACCCCTACAACGAGGGACTCCCTTGGGCAGGAGAACTAAGAACGATCCCTGCCTCGCTGTCTGACAAAAATGCCAGGCTCTCGAGTTGGTTACAGGGGCCTACGCCAAGAGGACAAGCCGATAAGAAGGACGCTTGGACCGTCAACAGCGCTTAAGTATCTTGAGTTATCAGAGTGGCTTCGTCGCTACGGAATATTATGAAAACTGCGCTGTTTTCGATGTGACCAATATAACGTGGTCCATCAGGACCAGCAATAGAGCTATCCGAAAAGCGTCACATTGCGCGCTATGCGGACAGTTGGCGGTATCAGACCATCTCTGAGTTCTGTCACTAGCGCCGCTGCCGTCTCACGAAGCGCCGGCAGGAAAGTACTTGCCATGGTCTGCTGGGAGACCGCCGGTTCGTGCACTGACGCGCTTAGGGCTGCAACGACCTCTCCCCGACGGTTTTGCAGGGGAACCGCAATGGCGCGAAGTCCCACCTCCAGGAGTTGGTCAACGTAACTCCATCCTTGGATTCGAACCGTCTCGAGCGTGTCGGCCAAGACTTCGGTCTGTCCGTCGTCCGTTTCGTGGCGTAGCGCGATGATCAGTTCGTCGGGTGGCAGAAGCGACAGAAGAACCTGACCCATGGCGGTCCCGGCGGCGGGAATGCGGGTGCCGGGGTAGATGTTGACAGCCATAGGACTCGGCGAGCTGGCTGTTGCAATGTACCGGAGGTTCGCCCCTTCGAGAATGCCGATGGAAATAAATGCTCCAAGCTTTCGGGCTAGTTCTTCGAGGTAGGGCTTGCTGACATCTGCGAGGGAAAGCTTAGGAATCAGAGAGTATCCGAGTCCGAGAACCTGCGGGGTAAGGGCAAAACCTCGGGCCTGGGGAGCCAGGTATCCAAGAGAAGATAACGTCAGTACGAAACGACGTACCGCTGAGCGGGGAATTTGGCACCGTTCGGCTATCTGTGCCAGCCGCAGGCACGGGTGGCCCGCGTCAAAGCAGGTGAGGACTTCCAACCCGCGCTCCAGTGATTGGATTGCATCCGGAGGTCGCCTCATATTGCGTGAGGGCATAGCAGGTGCGGGTACAGCTTCTGCGGGAGCTGTGCTGGAGCATGCCAAGAGCCGCTTCGCCGTATCCTGCGCGGCAGACTGGAGGAGCGGCACGAACCTGTTTTCAAGAACTGCGGTATCCACGCGCGTGGCGTGGGCGACTATATTCAGGGCAGCGATTGTTTGCCCTTGGGGGTTGTGCACGGGAACGGCGACCGACCTGATGCCGGGCACCAGCTCCTGATCCGCTACCGCCCAGCCGCGCTCACAGGCTTCCACGATCCGTCGCTGGACATACTCCCTGTCAACCCCGGGTTCTTGGTCAATGAAGCAGAAGTAGTCGTTCAGTTCGTCCGGATTGAGACCACCAAGCAAAACACGGCCGGTTGCTGTGCTGTATGCGGGAATGCTGGAACCAACCGTTATGTTGGCCGCGACGATTCTGTCGGCAACCACGCGGGACGTGAAATAAACGCGATTGTGATGCAGGACCGTCAGCGAAGCGGTCTCCCTTACCGTTCGGACCAAATCCCGTAAGCAGGGATGAGCAGCGTCCGGCAGAGGATTGCTGCGAAGATACGCATCACCGACACTCAGAACGCCGGGGGACAACGTGTACCCCCCGGCGGACTGGTTCGCGTAGCCGCGGTACTCTAGGGTGAGCGCGAACCTACGCGCAGCGGTGCGAGTGATGCCGACCTGAGTTGCTATCTCGGTAACTGAAAGAGCTGTATCCTGCTCAGCTAACGTCCTGAGTACGGCCAGCCCGCGTGCCATGGACTCCACATAGTCCGGGTTGGTGGTACCGACGTCAGCATCGGCCGCTGTTGCTCTTTGCACAGTCTCGAATGTAGACCATCGGTTCGCCAATCAGGGGCACAATGAAGAAGGGCTGGCTCCTCCCCGGCAAAGAGATCATGCGGCACCGACTGTCCACGAAGCACGCTGTTGCCTCCACCTCCGCCCCTGAGCTGCGGAATCTACAAGCAGTACCTTTTCAGATCCATCTCGGAGCCGGACTTATGTCAATGTTGTCGTCTGACGTGCGTCGCGCGAATGCCGCTATTTCACCGTTACCGCGGCCGGCGGCCCATTGAACGATGGCGGGCAGTGGCCCGGTGACGATTCTCGGTTTGTTGGCTGTGACGTCGCCAAACGTCAGGTCCGTTCCGGACACCTTGATTAATAACCCTACGTCGGTGCCGCGGGTGTGCCAGGCGCCGGTGATGTCCTCAAGCAGGCGGGCAAGTACGGGTTCAGGGATATCCGTGTAGGATGCTCCGTTGTTCAGGTCTACGGCGTGCATCCAGACTTCCCGGGTGCGCATCCACACCGTTTCTTCTCCTGGTACCACTCTGCCCTGGGCTGTCCTAACTTTGTTGTGCCAGGCGTCGGCGGGCAGGTCGCGCCATTCTACGTTCAGGTGGATTGCGGAATGGTCAAACAGGTTCCTCAGTGCGATGGGGGACAAGGTGGCGCCGAACTCGATTTCGCGGTTGCGGGCTTCGGGAGAGGGATACATAGGTCTTTCCACCCCCGTGGCCGCCCATTCAACCAGCCGAGCGATGGCCCGGGCGTTGTATCCCACGTGAGCCACAACGTGCCGCCGGGTCCAGCCCGGCAGGAGCGACTCTCCGTCCAGCTCAGCGTCGCTCAGCTCGTTGAGCTTGCGGGCGAAGAACGCGGTTCCACGTCGGGCCTGCAGCAACCCGTCCAGCAGGACGGGGTCCGTGGTTTGATCGTTCCGGGCAACCATCAGGCTTCCTTGACCACGCGGTTCGTCAACTCGCCCAGGCCCTCGATGGTGGTCACCAGGACCTGGCCCTCCTGCAGGTACCGCTTGGGTTCCTGGGCGTGGCCCACCCCGCCGGGGGTGCCGGTAGCGATCACGTCACCGGGGTTCAGGGTGATGATGGTCGAGATGTAAGAGACCAGGAACTCGGGGGTGAATACCAGGTCCGACGTCGGCGTGGACTGCTGGACATCGCCGTCAACGGCCGAAGTCATCAGCGGGCCCGGTGTGAATTCATCCTTGGTGACCAGGGCAGGGCCGAACGGAGTGGACTTTTCCCAAGTCTTGCCCTGCAGCCACTGGATGGTGCGGAATTGGTAGTCACGCATTGAAATGTCGTTCAGCACCGAATAGCCGGCGATGTGGTCCGCGGCCTGGGCTTCGGGGATGCGGCGGCCCTTCTTGCCGATCACGACAGCGAGCTCGGCCTCCCAGTCCACAGTATCCGATTCCTGCGGCAGGGCTAGGTCATCATTGGGCCCGATCAGGGACTCGGCGTATTTGGCGAACAGGGTGGGGTGCTCGGGAACCTCGCGGCCCATCTCCTTGATGTGGTTGCGGTAGTTGTGGCCCACGCAGATGATCTTCGCCGGGGAAGGCACGACCGCGGCGAGATCCGCGCCGTCCAGGGCATGGGTGGCGCCGCTGGCGGCTTTCGCCGTGGTTTCCCACGCAGGATCCTGCAGCAGGGCCCCGACGTCGGAGAAACCCGGGATTTCGGTGAGGGTCCCGCCGTCCTGGCGGACCGCCGTCGTGCTCTTCCCATTGTCGAGGCGGAGGGTGAGGAGTCTCATTACTTGGTGCGTCCTTCGGTGTAGGTGCGGTTGAAGTTCAAACGTTCGAAAATGGGGGCGTCACTGAATCGGAAGAGGTCAAACTCACCCTCGACTGAGGCCTGCAGAGACCAGGCAGCCCAAGACGGAACAACGAACAGGTCGCCCTTGGCCAATGCCCTAGTTTCGCCGTCCAGGGTCACGGTGCCGGTGCCCTCGAAGACCTGCCAGACACTGGAACCCACCTCACGCAGCGGCTCAGTGGAAGCACCGGCCCGGAAACGATGGAACTCCGCACGGATGGTAGGCATCACGTCCCCGCCAGTCGTCGGGTTGGTGTAGCGGATCGCGGCGTGGCCCTGGGACACCGTGGCCGGGTGGCCTTCGTCCTCCAGCAGCAACTGATCGCGCAGAGCAGCGTCGGTGTGCTCCCATCGGTATGCGGCGATGGGAGAGTTGGTGGTGTCCTTCAAACCTGACAACGGCCGCAAGCCAGGGTGGGCCCACAACCGCTCAGAACGGGAAATGTGCGGTGTGGCCTCGTCCGTAACTCGCTCGGTGCCGAACTCGAAGAACCCGGCATCGGCGTAGTGCACGAACGGGATATCCAACCCATCGATCCAGGCCATCGGCTCATCGGTATCGTTATGGTGACCATGGAAGTTCCAGCCAGGAGTCAGCAGGAAATCGCCACGGCGCATGGCCACGGGGTCTCCGTTCACCACCGTCCACACACCCTCGCCCTCGACCACAAAGCGGAAAGCGTTCTGCGAATGCCGATGCTCCGGCGCCGTTTCACGACCACCCAGGTACTGGATAGCGGCCCACAGCGTAGGAGTGGCGTACGGGGTACCGCCCAGGCCTGGATTCGCCAGCGCGATCGCTCGGCGCTCCCCACCCCGGCCCACAGGAACCAGGTCGCCGGCGCGAGCGGCCAACGGATAAAGGTCGTTCCACCGCCACAGATGCGGCACCGCCTTCGGAGACGGGACCATCGGCATCAGATTTCCGATCTCCGTCCACAACGGAATCAAGTTCTCACTGTCAAAATCCCGGTACAACTGCTCAAGCTGCGCAGCCTCCTCAGGAGTAGGTTCGGCCGTCGTTTCAATTCCAGTCATCTGGCTGAGTCCTTTGGTTGATTATTCGTTGTCGTTGTCCGCCTCAAACGGGTGCCTGGTGGTTATGAAAGTCAGGCGGTTCTCCGTCGTTCGGCTCGAGGTCGGCCTCTTCGTGGCGAGGCAGTGACTCTCATTCGGGGTGAGGGGGCTGTTGGTATCAGACCCGATTGAAGCCAATGCGTGTCCTCAATCAGCCCTCGAAAAGCGTTAGGTCAGTTCCACGCATTTGCTCCGAGCGCACACGCCCGGAGGCACGACGTGCCTGGCAGCCGGATACGTCAGTGACGTGTTCCAGCAATCCATGTGCCGATTACTCCCTCGCTGCCACCGAGGCCTTTAGTTCCTCCAGACTGTATCCCGCCACCTGGCGGTACCGGTCAGCAATCTGGGTCAACTCTTCGCTGCTGATCACGTCTTCAATCCGGTCGAAAGGCTGGTCGTTAGTGCGTTCCCATACTTCCCGAATAATGGTGTCGGGCGGGGCCGCCCTGTTGGTCAGGACAACGGCTGAGGTTCGGGGCAGGCGGTCTGCTTCATAGTCGGCCAGTGCCTGTTGCGGGTCAGCAGCAGCTCCTAGCAAGGACCCCAGCTTTTGCGCATCGAGAATGGCCTGACCTGCGCCGTTGGAGCCCCGGGGAACCATGGGATGTGCGGCATCGCCGAGCAACGTCACTCGACCGAAGGTCCATCGGGGCAGGGGGTCCTGATCAACCATTGGGTACTCGAGGACCTTATCGGAACCTCTAATCAGCGCCGCTACGTCAAGCCAGTCAAAGTTCCAGTCTTTATATACGTCATAAAAATCGTCGAGCTGGCCTTCGCGGGTCCAGTCCCGTTGGGTCCGTTGCGGAGTTTCGATTTCCGCCACCCAGTTGACCAGCTGATTACCCTCGCCATCGACATTGTTACGGATGGGATAGATGACCATTTTGCCGCTGGCGAGCCAGCCCGCCCGAACCATGGAGGCTCCGGTGAGGAATGGCTTAGCTACCGTGACTCCCCGCCACATGGTGACGCCCGAGTAACGAGGTTCCCCTTCCGCCGGATAGAACTGCTTCCTGATGGCGGAATGAACTCCATCGCAGGCGATAATTACGTCAGCACGAACTGCCGGAAGCGGCGTTTTGTCGCTGGTCCTTGTGAACTGGGCAACGGCACCGGTTTCATCCTGGTTCACCGAGTCGCAGTGGTGGTCTGTAACGACGGCATCTGCCCCCAGGCGCTCGATCACCGCGTCCAAAAGAACCTTCTGCAGATCGCCACGGTGGATCGAGTACTGCGGGTTGTCGTATCCGGCATGACGGCCCGCAGGCTCCGAGTGGATGAACTGGCCGAACCTGTTGAAGAAGGCGGCCTCCTGGGTGATCACCGCCACCTCAGAAAGTGCTGGTTCCAGCCCCAACTCTCCCAAGACAGCTGCGGCGTGAGGGAGGATGTTGATCCCTACGCCGAGGGGGCGAATCTCCGGAGCCGCTTCGAATACCTTGCAGGAAACCCCTGCCTTCTGTAGTTTCAGGGCCAGCACCAGTCCACCGATGCCTGCCCCAATAATCGCGACCTGCAGTGCTCCCGGATCCGGGTTGTCGTGTGCTTCAACGAGGGATGCCATTTTTCTCCTTAGAAGGGTCCGCGTGTGCTTAGTGAAACGCGGGTTAGTCCTTGCTTGCTTGAGCCACTAACGTAAACGGACTGTTCCTTCTGCAGAACATTTCTGGCAAAGTTTCCGTCATGCAGAACAAAGCTCTACCGCCATATGCGGTCGAATCGGTTTCTAATGCCCTGCGCATCCTGATTCTCTTCAGAGAGCACGACATTGTGCGGGTTACAGATGCGGCGAAGGAATTGGGTGTCGCGCGATCCACTGCACATCGTTTGCTCACGACCATGGCGTACGAAGGTTTCGTGCAGCAGGAGCGGAACTCACGCTCGTATCGCCCGGGTCCGGCATTGCTAGAACTAACGCTATCTTCGGGTGGACTCCAAAGTCTTCGGCAGACAGCAAGACCGATAATGGAAGACTTGTCTGTCCTGTGCAAGGAGACTGTGCAGCTTTTGGTTCTGGAAGGGCGAAGCGTCAGGTTTCTCGAAAGCATCGAAAGCGACAGGGCAGTCAGGGTCACGGGCCGTACAGGTGCCTTGCTGCCTGTACACGCGACGGCAGGGGGCAAGTCGTTGCTCGCGGCGATGAAACCAGACGAGGTCAAAGCTCTTCTTTCGTCCGGTTTGGGACGCGTCACCGAACAAACCACCACCAATATGGCCTCGCTCCTGGAGGAACTGGAGGACATCACGCGACAGGGATATGCCATCAACATGGGGGAGAGCCTTGAGGGCCTCCACGCGGTGGCGGTACCAGTGAGAAACGCGCAAGGAAAAACAGTCGCTTCCCTGGCAGTCAGCGTCCCGGCGGACCGAGGTGGTGCGTCGAGGCTGCGTCAGCACGCATCCGCCGCTCATGACGCCGCCGAGCGTTTGGGCCCACTCTTGTGAAGGGCAGCGGATTGAGGCCCGCCACGTCCCCTACCGAGCAACCTATCGTTCGATTCGTCCCCCGGTAGCAGTCGCGGTCCGTGTGCCACATGGACCGCGACGCCTCACGAGGACGTTTGGCTCCCTACAGCGGCATGTGGGGTTTTGAAGACGCGTTCGCGCTCGGATCGTCAGTCTTTCGTCTCCACCGCTACGTCTGCCGGGCGTTCATTGACGAAGTACATGAAAAGGATGGCCACAGCCGGCCCCGCGGCCAACGTTGCAAAAGCAGCAAAGAAGGACTGGCCGGTCAGTGCAAATACTCCACCCACGGCAAGCGGCACAAGAACGCTGCCCAACTGCCAGAAACCCGACATGAACCCTGCTGCTGTACCAATCATTTCTGATCCGACGAGCCTTGGTACAAGTGCAACCATCAGCGGCATAAAGCACGACGCTCCCAGCCCGAGGAGGGGTGCAACTATAAGGAATGCCGTGGCGTTATTCATCAGCCCGAAAATGAGGAGGGTCACTGCGAACACGGCGTATACGATCATCGCAGGCACCCGACGCGATGCGTTGAAGTAGTCGGAGACCCACCCCATGATTGGTTTACCCAGCACACCGAGCGCTGCATAGAGCGCCACTATCCCTCCCGCTACCGCCGGGTCAATGCCATGCCCCTTGATGATGAGGGCGTTGGACCATGTGATAAAGCCGTAGGCCCCCCAAAATCCGCCGAAGCCTGCTAAAGCCAGCAGCACCAGATTCTTATTACCGACGAGTGTGCGGAATGTCGATTTTCCTGCTGCTCTTGAGGATCTGGTAACGATGGGTCCTGGGCGGAGGACCACATAGCATACTATTCCGACGATGACCGAAACGACGCCGAAGACGTGGTAGGAGGCTGTCCACCCGTAGAGGTCTATGAGGGCGGGCACTGCGGTGTTGGCAATAACTACGCCGAGGGAAACGGCCGAGGTATAGATCCCCATTACCTTTCCCAACTGGTGGGGTTTGAACCAGCTAGAAATCAGCTTGATGCCGGCAGCATATTCGGCTCCGGCGAACAATCCGACTGTTCCCTGAACCAGGATGCCAATCACCGCAGAAGTAGTGGATCCGAAAACAAACATGAAGGATCCAGCGCCCACAAGGGACACCGCAATGATGGTTCTGCCTCCAAACTTGTCGGTCAGGATTCCTCCACCCGAGATAGAGACGACATAGCCGATGTAGTAGCCGGTGGCGAATACGCCCAGGCTGGCGAGGGGAACACCAAGGTCTTCCCCGACAAAGATAGAGGAAGGCCCCCAAGTGGATCGGTCCAGTGAGGTCATCGTGAACGCCAGCCAGCAAAGTGCCAGCACTATCCAGGGATAACGGCGCCGGGATTGGGAAGGGGCGTCCGAGTAGGTCGAAGTTTTGAGGTGGGAGACCAATTTGAAAAACTTTCTACGCTGAAGATAACTACCAACCGTGAGCTCGGTCAGGTCCGTTTCCGCGGTCGTCGCGGAGCGGGTTCTCCAAATCGACAAGAACCATTACTGCTGATGGACCTGCAGAGCACCGGAGTGTCTTCGAAGTCTAGGGAGGTGTGAGTCACAGTCGTTTTTTTGCTGGAAAGTTCTTCACAGGGGAACATTTCGGCGGCGGGTAAGGCCTTGATGCGGCATCCTATGGCCCCGATCAGCCAATGATACGGAGCCCCTGTCGGCAGAGGCACAGACAACCCTGACTCTTTCTGAAGTTTTGCAAGCGGGGATATTGTTCTAGGTTGCCCTTCCCCGCAGCTGAAGTTGCCCGGTCAGGATTCATGCCCCGAATTTCAGGGAAATACACGGGATGAACTTCATTCTTGGCGGGCGTTTTGGTCCTTGTGCGGGACCTCTCGCCCTTCAATGCTCCATATGGACAGCGACGGTGGTCGCTTCGGGGCAGCGGCGTGGACCTCGACTACATCGTTGTCGCCCTTGATAATCGAGCACTCAGGGACGCCTGCCTCGGAGGTTCAGAACGATCGCATCGGGCTGGTGCTCGGCGACCGCACGACGGACGTCGCCGTTGAGTAAGGTGTCACCGGCGACGTGGAGGACTGGAGTAGGTCAGGGTTCCGGACAGTCAGCCGTGCATCCCACGGTAGTCCGATGCTGCGTACGTGCCGAGGATCCGGACCTCAGAAGTGAAGAACTTTAGTTCCTTCAGGGCCAAGCCAAGCGATGGGTCTTCGGGGTGGCCTTCGACATCGACCATGAACATGGTGGCGGCGAACTGGGTCCCCACCATGTAACTCTCAAGCCGGGTCAAGTTCACGCCGTTTGTAGCGAAACCACCAAGAGCCTTATAGAGAGCCGAGGGCACGTTCACAACCCGGAATACGAAGCTTGTGATAGCTGGTCCGGGAAGTTCCGCCCGGCTTGGCAATTCTGTTTCTCGGGCCAGGACTACAAACCGCGTGGTGTTGGAAGGGTCGTCTTCAACCCCCGAAGCCAAAACGTCGAGGCCGTAGATCTGAGCCGCGAGCGGCGGGGCCAAGCACAGCTTACGAGGGTCGTTCCATTCTCTGATCTCTCGTGCCGACCCTGCCGTGTCCCCGGCAACAACCGGTCTCAGTCCTGCCTCCCGGATTAGGCGGCGGCACTGACCCAGAGCATGGATATGACTATGCACCTCGGTGGCTTCTTCTATTGTGCTCCCGGGAATGCCCAAAAGGTCGAAGTGGATGGGCAGGAAGAACTCGTCAACTATCTGAAGGTTGGATTGCGGCAGCAGGATGTGGATGTCCGCAACCCGGCCGGCGATCGAGTTTTCGATGGGAATCATGGCCCGGTCTGCTTCGCAGCGTGCGACCAGTTCGAAGACGTCTTCGAAGCTTGCGCATGGGACGCTTCTCATCCCCGGAAACATCTGCTTACAAGCGATATCCGAGTTGGCTCCAGGCTCGCCCTGGTACGCAATCGTGTAGGCCATCCTTCGTATGGTGCCACAGGTTAGCCATCCCTCACCTCACGTTCAGAAATCCGGTAAGAGCTTCTATCCACTGTTCGAAGGCATCAAGGTGGGCGTCGTGTGATCCTGCTGCAAGGTCGACGCGTATGACGTCGCTACCCCGCTTCACGAATTGCGCCTTTTGGTCTTCGGTGAACATCCCGTCCTCGGCGTAAACAACTAATGTTGGCGCCTGTACGCGCCCCCACTCCGCCCACCGCGGTTCTCCAAGAGGCGTCAGCACCGCGACCATCACTTCGGGGTCGAAGCGGGGATGCAAACCGTCCTCCCGGCGTTCCATGTCCTCGAGCCAGGCGCGCTGTATTGGACCGTCCCCTAGGAATGCGGACGCCGTGGAACGGTCAGGGAATGGAATGGGCCAGGAGCGGAAGTACTCGCCGAGAGCCGCATGCTCGTGGTCGCTGCCACCCCTTTCACCGCACTCGAGGAGCACGAGGGACCGGACGAGGTCGGGGTGAGCGGCAGCGGTGAGCATTGCGGTGTGAGCACCCATGGAGTGCCCGACCAGATGCACCGGGTCGGAAACCTCGCGATCAATGACTGTGGCAACGTCGCTGACGAAAGCCTTACGCGAGGTGTCTGAGGGCAACCGTGTGCTCAGGCCGTGACCCCGCTGGTCGATCAGTATGACCTTTCGCCCGTGCAGCGCTCGTGCAGTAGGCAGAAATTCCTTTCCGCTTCCGGCCAGGCCGTGGAGGATCACGATGGAAGGCTCACAGCCGTCGATGACGACGTAGCTGATGTCGGTGCCATCAGCTACGCGAACTACGCGCCTGGTTTGATCCACCCAGAAATCCTACGTAACGACCTATCACCGGCCCGTAGGCCCGTACATCCGGAGACTTCCAGTAGGTATCGTCGTTCTCTTGCGATTCCTCCTGGTGGCGCCTGCTAGCGTGATCAGTTGTGGAACCACTTGAGACTGAGCGCCGGGTGATTGATGCTGCTGAAGGCTTAGCGCGAACCCTCGGGGAGAACGACAACCACACCGTGGCCGCCGCTGCGATGGATATTGACGGTTACATTCATCAGGCAGTGAATGTCTACCACTTCAACGGCGGTCCCTGCGCCGAATTGGTCGCCCTGGGCGCCGCGGCCACCGCAGGGGCGAAGCAACTGCTCACGATTGCTGCAGCCGGCGATGGAGGGCGCGGTCTCATTCCTCCGTGCGGTCGATGCCGGCAGGTGCTACTTGATCACCATCCCGACATACTTGTCGCAGTTCCTACAGAATCTGGCCCGGCTGTCCGGCCGATTCGGAAACTCCTGCCTGACACCTACTTCTTCCCGGACGCTAACGGGAGCCGAATCTTCCGGTTCAACAAGCGGTATCACAACGCTGTGATGTCAGGGGAGAAGACAACGACCATCCGCTGGGATGACCCAATCGAGGTGGGACCCGCAACTTTCGTCTTCGAGGGCCACCCCGACTTTGCCCACACTGAGGGCGAGATTCTTTCCGTAGAACGGATCCGCTTGATCGATCTCGATGCTGAACACGTCGCGGGTTTGCGAACGCACTACCCGTCCATGCCTGAAGACGCCGACCTGTCACGCGTCACTTTTCGCATCACCCCGTCCTGAAACCTTGGAGCCGCCAACCTCCGAATCGTGTGACTGAGATCGACCAAGCTCCGTAGCAAACCGATCGAATCTCAAGCGCAGGAATGTCGGCGACTGCCTATGGCAGAGTTACTACATGCGTTTGCTAGTGATTTTTGGTCCGCCCGCGGTCGGCAAAATGACCGTCGGACGCGAGATAGCTCAGCGGAGCAACTTCCGCCTGTTCCATAACCACACCCTCATCGAGCCCCTACTCGAAGTGTTCGACTACGGGACACCACCGTTCACCCGCCTACTTAACGAATGGCGGGCGGGGGTCGTCGAGGAAGCAGCCCTGTCAGGCACCGACCTGCTGTTCACATTTGTGTGGGGCCTAGAGTTGCAGGCAGACGCCGATGATCTCTCGAGGTACATCCGCCCCTATGTCGAGAAGGGCGCAGACGTAGCATTCGTGGAACTGTCAGCGGACCTGAACACGCGCCTGCGACGGAATCGGACCGAGTTGCGCCTCGCCGAGAAGCGATCAAAGCGCGACGTGGAATGGTCCGACTCGAATGTTCGAGATATGGAACGTTTCCTTATGAATACTGACCCGAATGCCACTGTTGGCGGGGCTTTGCCAGGAACCGCACTCCTAGCTGAACACATGCATCTACGGCTGGACAACGGCGATCTCACAGCACAGGAGGCAGCGGCCCAGATTCTCGCCTGGCTAGAAAAGGCTCCAACGGAACACATCAGCCAACAGTCCGCGTCTTAGCGCAGGAGGACAATACCGAAACTCGCATACTGTCAGAGATCGGTTTACGGGCATCAATGGGTATCCCTCGCCGCACTAGCGATGGATTAGGGCCTCGTCCACTGCGATGTAGCCTGCCGAAGTACGAGTGAGGTGCCAATGGTGATCACTTGCCGTCCAGGCGTTTCCCTGAACTGTTGCCATTTGGAGCCACTCCATCATCGTTTGCAAATACCCGTGCATTAGCGCCTCGCGCACCTCCTGACGCAATGGAGAGGGCACTGCGTGATGAATTATGCGAAGCGGCTTAGAGTCCCGCTCTTCGATCCCAAAGTAATTGGCTCGAGCATCCGAGGACCAATCAGCCGTCAGTAGATCCAACGGTTTTACCGGTTTCGTGTCGAGCCAGCTCAATGCCAGAGTTCGCACCCTCACGTTCTGACGCCGAAGTGCCACCAGAAAGTCTTCTTGTCCAAGCGGATAGGACCACCCACTTGGGAGGCGGTCACGACTGAAATTGGCCCACGGATCGTTTGCTTCCATGCCCGTAGCCTAAGCACCCCTTCAGGCCCAACAGCGATCAATCCCTCGCGATCCCTCATCGGACACTGCGACCTAATGCGACACCCCACTGCTCTCCCCGCCGATGCGTCGAAAGAAGTTCGTTCGTTCGTGTCTTCGTCATGCAACTCGCGGAGCTGTGGAAGGTTAGAGCAGTGAAAATTGTGCAAGAAGAAGGTGATGGGAAGCTGAGCTTCCGCCAAACGATCGAGGACGCCGAACTCGAACCGGAAACACTGTATAACGCAGCCAATGACCTCCAGCGAATCTCAAAAGCGGAAGCGATCGAACTGCTTTATCAGATGGCGATTGACGCAGGCGTTACCGACGCTCTGCTGAATTACGGCATCTTCCTGTGGTACGAAGGCAAGCTCAAGCAGGCCATTCCTCCTCTCGAGCAGGCCTACGAGGCCGACGACCAGCATGCTGCCCTGACACTCGGACAGATCTACTTTGAACTCAACGATGCGAAGACCGCCATCACCTGGTTCGAACGATCGGGCGATCACCCATACGTGCCGGTGCGCCTGTCGCGTGCGTACCGTTCCCTCGGAGCCGAGAACACCGCACTGAGAATCCTGCTGGAGGCAAAAGAGGAGAACCCGGAAGCTGCCGTCGAACTCGTACTGAGTGGAGAGCTGGAGGTTGACGAGTCGATTGAACTCCTCGAACGCCACATTGATGAAGGAGGTGTCGACGTGCTCATCCCGCTGGCGAACCTCTATGGGATGAAGGGACGTGTCGCCGACGAAATCGAACTTCTCCGTCGAGCCGTCGCAGCCGGCGAACCGAACGCAGTGCACAATCTCGGGCTAGCGCTTTGGCAAGCAGGACACCGCCAAGAAGGTAGAACACTCTTGAAGGAAGCTGCGCAAAGCGGTGACCAACTTGCCGCTCAAGCGTTGCACGGTCTTCGTAGAAAGCGCCGCAAGAGATAGCACTCATCCCACAACAACGGATCGCTCACCGTACAGCCAGAGATCGGATGCGGGCATAGGTCTGGGGGCCAACCAAGTTGCCGGCGAAGAAAGGCAGGATTCAGCAAGCTGAGGAACCTGATTAACAACAGCTAGTCAATAGATGACATGGCCGGAGTGCTGGGAAGCGTTGCGGTCCGACGAGCAAATCTTGGACTTGCCGTGTGACACTGAAGCGATAATGCGCGAATGATGTGCCATACTGAAGTCAGTCCTCGGCCGAATTCGCGGCTCCGGACGCGAATCAGGAGGACCATTATGCTCCCAGCCTCGCCCGCCGACGTTCTCGGCTCCCATGTTCAGGACGTCCATACCCTTGTGGTCGAAACCGTGCGCTCCCGGCACGAGCGTTTCGCCGAAGCGCATCAGGTTTCGGGATCGCGGTACATGATGGGGTTCGGCAGTCAATGGCGTGATCTTCTGGATGACGTACAGGAAGCCTTCAAGGACCGTGGATATAGGACGCACAAGCTGCCTCCGGCTGGCTACAAACTCCCGGTTATCAACGACTGCCTCGTATATGTCTGGCGCGTCCCGGACTCCAAGGGAGCGGTCTCGTCGTTCGCATCCAGTCCGACTCGGTTGAACGGCTTCGCTGCTCAGCTGCTCGATCCGACGCTCTTCGAGCCGGGATTTGGGGGTGAACCCGAGTCGGAGCTGGCCTCTGATTCACCCGAAGCGACTGATCTCGAGCGCGTGGTGCGGGCAGCCGAGGACGTTATGCCATTAGTCCTAATCATGATCAAGTCCTCGCCGCGACAACTGCAGTCAATCGAATGGGCGGTAGCCGAGCTCGACGGGGAGACGGGAGAGGTCAAGTTGCACGGTCAGGAAAGCATTTGGGAGCCGGAGCTCAACGTTGATGACGTCGTGACGGACGTCGAGTCGTTCGACAGCGGCACTCCGAACGGCCCCACGATCGAGCCGCAGGAGCAGGAGGGGACGCAGCCGGATGCGTGACGATGGCCCCGGCCTCTTTGACTTGCCCGGCGCCGGGCAGACGCATGGCCGCTTCGAGCCGGCGCGACTTACCCAGGCACGCGTTCGCGTTGGCATGAGTAAGACCGATCTGGCCGCCGCGGTCGGAGTGTCCGCTGCCGCGATCGGTCAGTACGAGGCCGGCGTCAATTCGCCGCGCGTCGACGTACTGGACCGTTTGGCGAAGTCTTTGGATGTCCGTCCTGAATTTTTCGACATAGGCCGTCCGCTTGCGCGCATCGACACCGTAAATGCGCACTTCCGCAGCTTAAGATCCGCCCGTGTAAGCGACCGGCAGAAGGCCCTGGCCACTGCGACCTTGGTATGGGAGTTGACGTTTGCGCTTGAGCGCCACATCAGGATTCCCGAGGTCAATCTGCCCGTTGTGCCTGAGCCCACTACTCCGGCGGACGCTGCCGCGCTCCTGCGATTGCATTGGGGAATTCCCGATGGCCCCGTCAAGCACCTTGTGGCGACGGTTGAGTCCCATGGCATCGTGGTCGCCATGCGCCCGCTCGGCGAGATCGACGCGGTCGACGCCTTCTCAGTTGTGATCGTGGATCGTCCCATAGTTGTCACTACGCCGCGTCGGAGCGAGAACGTTTTCAGGCATCGGTTCTCGATCGCGCACGAGATAGGGCACTTGCTGCTGCATTCGGAGTCATGTGAACACAACGCGGCCATCGAGAAGGAGGCGGACGCATTCGCCGCTGCGTTCCTGACCCCTGCCGCCTCTATGGATGCGGCACTTCCGCCGAGGCTCGATTTAGCAGCACTAGACAGGCTTGGCAGGACCTGGGGCGTCTCTCCTCACTCACTCGTCCGTCGAATGGTAGAGCGTGGTCGCACCACTGAGTCGTCGGCCCGGCGGGCGTACCAGCGCCTAACCATGGTCAACGATGCAGCCGCCGATCCGACCAGTGCGTATCCAGGTGAAATGCCCACGCTCTTGAAGAAGGCAGCCGAATTGGCCGCAGACCACGGTGGTGGCGCGCCTGCTCTGGCCGAAGCTCTGAAGATCACTCCGCGTCAGGTGCGCGACTTGCTCGGAGAGGTCGATCAGCGCCCGGTCTTGCGCCTTATCAGCGGCGATTAAATTATGAGCGTTGTAGCAACGAGGGAGCGGTTTCTGAGAGGAGTTCACCATCCAACCCATCTGAAGGGTTCCGCCGAGCAGGAGTGGGATCCTTGAACGCACATGTTCTTTTCTCAAGCGTAAACAGCATCAATTTCCAACAAAGACGAGGCCCGCTGGCTACTGCCCACCTTGATGTCACCTGGTCGTAGTAGCTTTACGGCCATGGAAACGCCCTCGTTACCGCCCAGCGTCATCAAATTCATCGAGTATCTCGCCCGGATGGCGCGCGGATACGATAACCATCTCAAGTGGAATGAGCAGGCCAAGTTCAAGGCCGACCTCATGAACGTCCGTCATCGTTGGACCGGTGTGGAAACGACGGCGTTTCGGGAACGCTGTCTCGCGGAGGGCATGCGGGGCGAGGACGTCGACGAACTTGCAGATTGGTTGGGCAAAGCAAAAACTGGCCGACGGCTCGTTCCACAGCACAGCTACCGCGACTACAGTTTTCCTGAACCAGCCGAAGCCGCCGCGCCTTCGCAGGTGGAGACCAGCCGCGACTGGTGATCAGCTCGGCGGAACCAGGACGCTTTGCCGGACATCGGAGACGCCTCAATAACGCCCCTAATGTGGCGGGGCCGCACAGGCGTACACGCTCGAACTCTAGCTGGGGGAATAGATAAGTGGATGCAGCAACGTCGGCAACGATCTGGGCGGCCATTGCTACGGGTTTTTCGGCCTTGACCGTCGCGGTTCAGTCGATATTTACACGGCAGTCGGTGAACGAAGCTAAACGGTCAGCTGATGCGAGCGAGAAAGCGGTGAACGCCGCGAACGCCACCCTCGAACTTGCTCGTGAAGAAGCGAACCACTCGGCTGTGGGTCTTCAGTTGGCACAGAAGCAGGCGGAGCAAGCTCAGTTGATGGCCGCCGAGACCATTCGAGCAAGAATGGAAGTATCGGCTCCTAACGTCGTGATGAACTTTGTTCACGTCAATGAGCAAGGGCACGCCATCCCGGTCGGCTATGTGGCGTCGGAGGAGTCTGGGTCCCAAGATGATGCTCAACTGGCGGCGGTCGAGGTTGGTCACACCTTCGTAGACCCGGCGGACGAAGATCGTTGGCTTTTCGCAGTTTTTCGCGTGACTTTTCGGAACCGAAGCACGAGTCCCGTGACATTGCAGCTCCATCAGGCATTCAGCCGATTCATTAAATCTGGCGGCGTGCGTGGGAGAACTCGATACCTCACTATTGATGGCTATGGCGCGGAGGGCAGTAGCCGTGCAACCTTCATCCTTATCGGAACGCGGCTCGGTCAGTTGTTCTACGTTGCTAATCATTGTGGTGACCGTGTTATTGGTGGCGAAGGCTACTGGTCCACTGATCTACAAGGCGACTCCGGGTGCTACATCTCCCAAAAGCTTGAGATAACGGGATCCCTACTTCGTCACGGCGCACGTAAGGGCGAGTATCAGCTCAATGCTCTGGGACCGGACATCAACTACCCTTCGACGGCGGTGATGCACCGACAGAAGCGTCATTACGCAGTTGGCGACGATGGCCATGGCGGTTTCCGGCTTTTGCCTGAGGATGATTTCTCCACATTGGCTTAAGCGCGGTCATACTACAGGCAGCCCGTAAGTCGGTCGCACACTGCTGCGTTAGCCGAACGGTCAACGCTCTGGATGTGACCGAACCCAATCAATGGCAGAAACCGATGCCATATGTACGTATGGGCTGAACGCATACACGCACGTTGAGGGGTCGCTTTATTGCAGCCCATACGAGCCCATAGCCACAGGAACCAGAGTCGACTGACGAAGTCCGTGAGTAACAGAGTCCTTGATCTATGTGGAGGGAGATAGCACCCAAACTTGCGATGCATGCCGGAGATCAAGCGGTGCATATAGATGAAGTTTGAGATTGTGTGGTTGAGAGTTCAGCCCTGTACGCTGGGGCAATTTCACGAAGGAGACTAATGGCCACCGATTACGACGAGCCCCGCAACAAGTTCGACGAATCCTCAAACGAGTCCCTTGAGGCGATCCGCGCCTAGGCGGCGCAGAAGACCCAGACGGCGATCATCGACGTCGACGATTCCGACACCGCAGAAGGCATCGACCTGCCAGGCGCCGATTTGTCGCACGAGGAACTGCAGATCCAGGTCATCCCGCAGCAGGCAGACGAGTTCACTTGCTCGTCCTGCTTTTTAGTTCGTCATCACAGCCAAGTTGCCCGGACGTCCGGCAGTCTGCAGTACTGCAAGGAATGCGAAGGCTGAGGAAATCAGCTGATCCGGACGCAGCAGTGCTGAAAGATGCCGGACCCGCGAACTCACTCAGGCGGTCGCTACTTGGATGTACGAGACCGCCGATCTGGATGGCGTTACATTTGCATCCGCCACGGTGACGACCTGTGGTTATGGGCGGTCTTCGAAAGACCAGGCGACGGGCTCTCCAGTCCGCAACTCCGAGGCATAAAGGTAGAAGAGCTCCACTACGAAAGCGGCGCCATCAAGCACGCCTTCCGGATGCTGGACCTGTCTTGGAAGAGCGAATAGGCCCATCTATTACTCTTAGCCGGTCCAATAAGAGGTCGCGCAGAACGTTGAATGCCTTCAGGCTGACGGTCGGAACTGGGCCTCCTGTGCTCGTCGGGGTCGGGACTGGGGATGAGTTCGAATGAGGCCTGCTGCAGGGATCGCCCCGGCGGTTCGCGTCCTCATCACAGGTTCCATGTGAGTGTGGCTCGGGGTGGCGCTAGGCTCCCGTCTTGGCCCGTGATATCTCAGACAGCGGCGCCGGGCTTCCTAGCCGACGGTGATGACGTGCTTCGACATCTTGACGTTTCCGGGAACGGCTTCGAGTTACCGCCTTTCCGCACTGGGGATCAGCCGACAGCCTAGATCCCCGAACGAGCTATGGACTGGCGCCGCATAGGAAACGAACTGCTGCGTCAGTTCGACGAGCAGAGCCCAAGGACTTGGCATCACCATTTACGAGTCCCACCTTGACGCCGGTTCAACCTTAAAACCTTCAATGGCTGTGGGGTGCTCGAACGGATCCCATACGAGCACCCCTCAGTCTCATCCTGTTCAGCGACCCCGTGCCTTCCAGTCTCCTGGTTCGAGATCAACCTCTTGGTACGTTGTTACCGAGACCGGGCCGAACACGCCGTAGGCCTGTCGCGGACCCCTGGAAGGCGTCGCCGCCTCGCCTGTAATGACGCGCATCCGGTTCCGGAGTGTAGTGCCAATCTCGATTTGTACGGTGTTGGCACCAGCTGTCACATACTCGGAAATATCTGCTTCGGGATTCCGCGGGTTGATTCCGCGCACTTCCTTTCCGTTCACGGTGAGCCGCACAGTGTCGTAGACCGACCCGAGGTCGAGGGTTACTCGGCCCGACTTTGACCACTTCTTATCGACGTTGAGTGTGCCCTGGTAGGTTCCGATACCAGAGACATCTTCCAGCCCTGGTATTGAGGTCCATGCCGGGAGCTTGCCGTCCGCGCCGAGCGTCAACGCATGCTCGGATGGCACCCTGGCAATGTCGTACGGGTTGGACCCGTCAGCCTGCTCCCAGGACTCGACATTGAGCTTCCACTCGGTGCCAAGCGCAGCCGTGGGTACCTTTTTAGCCTGCGCGGTAACCTGGGCCCCGTTGCTGAGTTCTGCATTCACCGTGCCGTCGCGGTCGGCCAGCAGCGTGATCGTCTTGTCCGTGTATTCGGCTCCGCCCGCAGCGGTGGTGGAAACGACGCTGGGCAACTTATCGAGCTTCTTGTCCGACCACTCATCACTGATTGCGATGATTGTGGTCTCGTTCCCCTCTAGAGCGACGTCGACCGTTGTACGCCCGTTGGACTGGGTAAATTCGGCAATGGGCGTGATCTGACCGGTCCAAGCGTCGAGCTTGTAAGGTCGGCCTTCGCCCTTCAGTGCATAGGTGGTTGTGAGCGGTGTAGTTGCTGTGTTGTAGAGGTAGTAGAGGTCGCCGGACTCAGTCGAACGGCGCACCGGCACTGCTGTGGTCGCGCCAGTGGCGTCCGCATCAGGCAGAGTCGACGCCTCTTCAAGAGCCGCCGGAACAGCAGCCCGGTCAGCGACCTGAACCGCAGAGCCGGTGGCGAGAATGTCAGCGACAATGCCAGCGATGTCGGCATCACGCTCGGCATAGAACGGCGATTCGGTGGGCGGGGCACCAATGAACAGAATCGGAAAACCAGCCCTGGCGGCTTCGAGAAGGTGATGCGCTGCATCGACCGTCAGCTTCGTTCCCTGATCAACGATAAGGGAACGGTAGCCGGCACCCTCTGCGTCGAGGCGCCCGTCCGACACGGTGAAGGTCTCGAGGTCGAGCATGTCCGGCGACACGAACCCATACGAGTATCCAGCGGCCTGCAGAGCACCGTTGTCGTTGTAGTACTTGGGCGGTGTGGTTCCCAGAAGCATGTCGCTGTAGCTGTGCCGGTAAACAGCAACGTCGGTTACCTGACGTCCTTCACGTAGCGCGACCTGCTGACGACCCAAGTAGTCTGCTACCGGCTCCGCAAGCTCCCAGGTCGGTTGCTTCCCGTAGTTCTCGGAGAAGGAGTTCTGGCCGAACCGGATCCATCCCGGCCAGGTCGCATCGGGGGAGAGGTTGTAGGAGTACCCGTGGAACACAATGTTGTTCACGCCGCCGGCGAAGTTCCCCTCCACAATCGGGAGCGTGTTTTGCCAGCCGAATGCGTTCGTTCCTCCGAAGGAGGCGCAGCATTCGGTGGAGATCAAATTCCGGTCCGATGCATGAGCAGCCGCAGCCGTGTATCGGTAAGCGTCGATCTGATTGTTGTGCTGGAACGATTCTGTTTCGGGGACGTCGATCTCGAACACAGCCTGCGACTGCTCCAGTGATTGCCCGTACGAGGGCTGGAACCGCAGACCGAGATTGTACTGCGCAGCCCATTCACGCATGGGAATGATGTGGTTCTCCACATACAGATCGGTCAGCGTCTGGTAGTAGTCATTGCGGATCTTCTGGCCCACCCCCGGCTCGAACTCGAAGGTTCCCAGCTTAGTATCGGCATTTGCCCGGCCCACAAAGAAGTTGTTGAGGTCCGGAACAAGGATTGCCGGCAGATGCGGAGTCAGGTCATACCCGCGACGGGCCTTGAACTCTTCGAAGAAGTCGTCAGTCCAGAGCTGGTAGGACGACAGGTGTAGCGAATCTTCGAACAAGTACCCGCCGTTATCGGCAAGCAAATCCACCGCAGCGGGGTCTGCAAGGAGCTCCTGTTCCCACAAGGTTGACCAGGCGTTGGTGCCTTCCTTGCTCAGGTGATCAACGACGAACGACTTCGGTTCAGTAATATCGGCGACCACGGCACCACTACCGCGGAACCAGTAGCTGGTCAGCACCCAATCCTCAGAATCATCCGGTGCAGTAAAGGCAATCGGCTGGGAAGAATCCTCCGGCACCTCCAACACAACCGTCGAGGACTGATCGAGGTTGACGCTTGTGTAGTCCTTCGTGCCAACGGCAGACGGGTCGAAAGCCTGACCCGGAGCGAGCTTGGTGGCGACTACTGCGACAAGCTTCTGATCCTTCACATCCGCAGCAGGGGCCTTGATCGGCGCAGGCGCAGGCGCCTCGAAAGTCGAACCTGCGGCCACCTTTACCACACCCCAGGCCAACTCCTTCTCGGAGCCGGCGCTATCAGGAGTGACGTAATTCGATGGCGTAGCTGCAGGGTAGTTCGCGCTCACCATGAAGTCGACGCGAAGCCCGATCTCCGGCTCCGCGGCGAGTGCCAGGGCGGTGCGCATCGCATCGTTCCAAGCATCGCTGTTCCAACCGTCGGTAGCTGCCGACCCACCGCGCACGGGGAATGCACCGATCTCAACCGACCCGAAACCTCGGTCGGCTATATCGGTCAGGGCAGCGCGGAGCTCATTGTCATCAATGGGCGCGAGCGGCATCCATAGTCGCATCGTCGCCCGGTTCTCATTCGAGGGGTCAGCGAACTCTTCGGTGAAGACTGATGAATTGGACGGCAACGGGGAAGTGGTTGCAATGGCGGCCTGCGGGACGATCAACGTTGCGAGTAGCGTCGCGGTCAGCGCTGGCACGGTCAGCCATCTATGTGACCCGCGAGCAGGTCCAACTGGCCGCTTATTTGGAAACTTCACTGTTTCTCCTTGTCATCGTCGACATACGCCTCTTCTTCCCCTTTATCAGGAATTACTGATGTCAAACTCTGCACGGCAAGAATGCGATTACCGCAGCCAGAGTAGGAAGAAATTGAATGGTTTCAATTGAGCAAACTATATGCTTGTTACACATTTCAGTCAAGGAGTATTCATGCTGTTACTTTTGATGTGCAACAACCCCGTGAGCCGCCACATACACAAGTCCTCGATCACCGACCTGCTGATCCGAGGTGATGAGCGGTAGGCGGGCGAACTACCTGATCGTCCTGCCTTGTACTTCGGTGGGGTGGCGTATCTTAAGTGTGGTTTCGAGGCGGACAAAAAAGCAGCTCAACGGTAAGCCAACGATCAACGCCCTTGTTGGTAACGGCATTCAGCTGACGGCAGCGAGTCCAGTCGTGCACAGCGGATCCCGTCCTGACGGGTCCAAAATCATGGCTGACAGAGTTCGTTAGTAACAGAGTCTTCATTGGAAATAGGCAGCCTGCAGTAGTACAAGGAATGCGAAGGGTGAGAACGCAATCCGTTGCCGAGCTCGTGCGAGTCCGGGGCGAAAAGTGAGTATGGATAAACCGCGAATCCGGCGGTAGGGGAGTCGTCAGCGAAGCCGCTACTTTACATAAGATCAATTATCGGCGTTCACAATAGCCGCCCTGCGCGCGATCCGAAGGCTTATTCAGGACTCATCGAGCGTAGTGAGAGAACGTGCGCAGTTGAACTACACCCAGACCTGATGTCAGGCGGGCCGCTCAGCAGCGTCAGAATAGGGTGCGCTGCCTCAGCGATCTATCGCGTCACCTTTCGTTCCACGAGAATGGCTCCATCGTCCACGTGAATGAGGCGTCGCCCTACCCCTATCACCCAGATCCATACCGCCGACCTGTCATTCATGATCATGTCGACTTCGCCCGCAAAAACTTCTTGCTCGTTGAACCTCACTTCTACGGCGCTGCCTGGTCTCAGTCGATACCAGTTAAGTTCATCGGATTCAGCTACAGGGAATTTGTGAATCTTCAACGGGTTTCGGGCTTCCTTCTTGCGTCGGGTGTGTTGCGGCTCGACCTCGACCTCAGCATTGTTCCGGCGGGGATCCTGACACTTTTCTGCACGCGTTGCCGCTTCTCGCTGACTCGTGTCTCCCATCCGCAGGGCCGCCGCATGTTCGTTACGCCGGTAATCGAGTTCATTGATGGCCGACCAGACTGCATGGCGGCGTGGAGGCATCACTTTTTCAGGCCGATTCAGCACGTTGGAGACGGTGCCTACAGAGACCCCCGCTTTTGCGGCGACATCGGAAAGAGTTGCTGGTTTCACGCCTTCCTTTCGACGGGAACTAACGGCATCAGTCATCACCCGAACTCTCCCGTGTGATGATGACGTCCAGGCGGCGAGGGCCGTGGACTCCTTCGACGCGTTCGAGTTCGATGTCGGAGGTCGCACTGGGACCGCTGATCATGGTGAGTGGTCGGGTTCCGTCCAGGCGGCGCAGCGCTTCAGGAAGGATCGCGGTGATGTCCTTGCTGTGAACGATGCAGATGTGGTGATCCGGAATTAGCGAGATTGCCCGGCGGCCTTGGTTCGGGCTGCCGTCGAGGATGATGGTTCCTGATTCTGCGACTGTCACGGCGCTGCCCGTCACTACTGTGTCCGTCCCGTCGAGTTCGGCGATGGACAACGGGCCTGTTGCGCCACCGTCGACCCTTTGCCGTGAGGGATTCGCTTCCCACGCAAGCCAGGTAGGATCCAACCCGATCGGCACCACATAGGTGGCGGCGCCGGATAGGAGTTCTTGGATAGCGGCCGGGACGTCCATTGCATCTACGACGGTGACGCCGGCCTTATAGTCCTCAAGCCGGTCGACGAGCATGTCGATACGCTCAGTTGCATCGGTGGTGCCGTCCAGCCTGTAGTTCCGCGGAATATCCGGGATGGTCGGGGAATCCTTGAGCGCCGTTCGAACGGCGGCAAGAACGTGCTCGCGTGTGCTCATCATTTCTCGTGCTCCTTTTCCCACCAGTCCCGGAACGACTGAGACGGCGGCGCCGGGATGTCACGGCTCTGGGTCCAGCCGGCCGCGATGCCAGGCAGCTTCTTGATTCTTTTGTCCCGTCCGGCAGCGGCGCGGCCGAGGGGAAGGAGCTTTTCGACGGCGCCGAGCCGGCTTCCGGAGGACAGCGCCCAGGACGCGGCTTTGAGGGCCACGTCCATCTGCGAGGGAAGCCCTCCGCGGTGGGCTTCCACGTCTTTACCTCGGAGGTGGACCAGTATGTCGGGGATGTTGATCTTGACCGGGCAGGCATCGTAGCAGGCACCGCAGAGCGAGGATGCGTAGGGCAGTGAGCCGTTCTCTTCGGCTTGGATGCCGGTCATCAGTGGTGACAGGATCGCGCCGATGGGGCCGGGGTAGGTGGAGCCGTAGGCGTGGCCGCCAGTGCGCTCATATACGGGACAAACATTGATACAGGCACTGCAGCGGATGCAGTGCAGCGCCGAGCGTCCCATCTCGTCCGCCAGGGCGTTGGTCCGCCCGTTGTCGAGCAGAATGACATGGAGCTTCGCCGGCCCGTCGCCTTCTGTCACACCGGTCCATAGCGAGGTGTATGGATTCATCCGTTCCCCCGTGGAGGAACGCGGAAGCAGCTGCAGGAACACCTCTAAGTCCGAGAAGGTGGGCAGCAGCTTCTCGATACCCATTACGGTGATGAGGGTTTCGGGCAAGGTAAGGCACATACGGCCGTTGCCCTCGGACTCCACTACGCCCAGCGTGCCGGAGTCTGCGATGCCGAAGTTCGCTCCGGAGATTGCGACCTTTGCTGTTAGGAATTTCTGCCGCAGGTGGGCGCGGGCAGCCATGGCCAGCCGCTGCGGTTCGTCCGTCAGGTCCGGGTCGACGTTCGGCATCTCCTGAAGGAAGATATCGCGGACCTCGGTGCGGTTTTTGTGGATCGCCGGGACCAGGATATGGCTGGGCTTGTCGTGGCCGAGCTGGACGATAAGCTCAGCCAAGTCGGTCTCGTAGGCAGCGATGCCGTGCTCTCCCAGGTATTCATTCATGCCAATTTCCTGGGTGGCCATGGACTTAATTTTCACCACTTCGTCCACGCCCTCGGCCTTGACCAAATCGTGGATGATGCGGTTGGCTTCGTCCGCGTCCCGAGCCCAGTGCACCACACCGCCGCGGGCAGTGACGTTGGATTCGAAGGCTTCGAGTAGCTCCGGGAGCCGGGCCATCACCGATGTCTTCAGGGCGCTGCCGGCCTCGCGCAGGTCCTCCCAATCCGGTAGTTCACCGGTGACAGCCAGGCGTTTGCCGCGGATTGTGGATGTTGCATGCTTCAGGTTGCGGCGGAGCTGAGTGTTGCCCAGCTCGCGGCGGGCTGCGGATGGGAACTTTTCCTCGGCAAAGAGGTTTCCGGAAGCGGGCCGGAGGCCCGGCATGCCAAGCTGAGTGCGAGACATTACTTGACCACCACTTTCACCACTGATTGTCCTGTTGTGCCGGGCACGGCAGCGGGCTCCTGTTTAGTGCTGGCCAGGATTTCCGCGAGATGGAGCGTTGCCACTGCGTCTCCCTGCCGGGATAGGCCGCCGCCAATGTGCATCAGGCAGGAGTAGTCCCCACCTGCGCATACGGATGCACCGGTGCTGCGGATGTTCGCTGTCTTGTCCGTCAGCATGGCCGAGGAAACATCGGCGTTCTTTACGGAGAAGGTGCCGCCGAATCCGCAGCATTGATCCGCTTCTGGCAGATCTCGCATTATCAGGCCCTTTACGCCCCGGAGCAGGTTTACTTGACGGTCGCCGAGTTTGAGCAGGCGCATGCCGTGGCAGGACGGGTGGTAGGTGACGGTGTGCGGGAAGTAGGAGCCGAGCTGCTCCCCTGGGTTGGTAACACCCAGAACGTCCACCAGGAGTTCGGACAGCTCATAGGTCTTCTGTCCGACTGCGGTGGCTCGCTCCTCGAGCCTGGAGTCGCCGACGTGCCGGGCCACCATCGGATGCTGGTGCTTCACCGAAGCGACGCAAGATCCGGAGGGCGCGACCGCGACGTCGTACTCTTCGGATTCGAAGGCGCGGACATGATTGGTCACCACGGGCACGGCTTCCTTGAAGTAGCCGCTATTGACATGCATCTGCCCGCAGCAAGCCTGCCCTTTAGGAAAGACCACCTTGTGGCCTAGCCGTTCGAGGACCGCCACAGTTGCCTGCGCTGCCCGTGGGTACATGCCGTCGACGATGCAGGTGGCAAATAATGCGATTTTCATGAGGGGTTTCCAATTCGGTCTTGCAAGCGGCAAGGACAAGAGAGGGCGATTACTCGGTGCTTTGGAGGGCGCCTTCGTGTCCGGGCAATAGCGGTGCTCCCGGCTCATAGGTGACCAGTCCAGTCTTGGCAGCAACGAGGCGGCGCAGTTCCGGTAATCCGCCGGTGACGGCGCCGGCCGCCCGTGCTTGGACGAGCACGTTACCGAATGCGGTTGCTTCGACAGGACCGGCGATGACCCGTCGCCCGGTCGCGTTGGCTGTGAGCTGGCACAGCAGTGCGTTCTGGGATCCGCCTCCGACGATGTGCACGATACTGATGTGGCGGCCAGTGAGCCCTTCGGCTTCCGCAATGGTCCGGGCATAGCCTGCGGCCAGGCTATCCATGATGCACCGGACAATGTTCGCTGCCCCCTCAGGCAGGAGCGCGCCTGAGTCTCGGGCCGCGGCCCGGATACGGTCAGGCATGTTGCCTGGTGCCGTGAAAGCGGGATCGTCGGCATCAATCTGCGGACCACCCGCAGGAAGTGCTGATGCGGACGCTAAAAGGCTGGTCAGGGACGCTGAGCAACCTTCCGAAGCCCAGGTCCGCTGGCATTCACTCAGGAGCCAGAGTCCGCCGACGTTGCGCAGGTAGCGGATGGTGCCATCAACGCCACGTTCATTCGTGAAGTTGGCTAGTCGACTGGCTTCACTAAGGACGGGCTTATTTAGTTCTACGCCCACCAGGGACCACGTGCCGGAGGAGATGTAGGCGAAGTCATCGCGCAGGGCAGGAACTGCCGCGACTGCGGAGGCTGTGTCATGCGAACCCACTGCTACGACCTTGGTGTCCCGGTCCAGGCCGGTACGAGCAGCCACCTCCGGCAGCAGGGTGCCCACAGTGCGGCCGGGCTCCACCAAAGGCGGGAATATCTGCGGCGGCAGCCCCAGCGGATGGAAGAATTCGGTGGCCCATTCGCCCGCCACAGCGTCAAACAACCCAGTGGTGGAGGCATTGGTGGTTTCAGTACGGCGGACGCCGGTAAGCAAAAATGCGATCAGGTCCGGGATCAGCAGCGCCTGCAGCCCATCAAGATCCTGCTCGGCGGCGAGCTGGTAAATGGTGTTGAACTGCAGGAATTGCAGGCCCGTAGTTCCGTAGAGACAGCGTTCACCGAACTTGGAATGGACCTGTGCGGTTGTGGCCTGGCTGCGCTCGTCTCGATAGCTGAACGGCTGCGCAATCAGCTCGCCGGCGGCGTTGACTAGGCCGTAGTCCACAGCCCATGTGTCTATACCGATACTGGTGACGCGCTCGTTTCTTACCGCAGCCGCTTCTGCTGCAGCCGCCAAACCTGTGAGGACCTCCTTAAAGAGCGCGTCGAAGTTCCAGCGGAGGCCGCCATCCATTTCCACGACTCCGTTCGGAAAGCGGTGCACGGTCTGCAGAGAGGCACCAACGTCGGCCGAGACGCGGCCGAGCATGACCCGCCCGGAAGAGGCGCCGATATCGATGGCGGCGAACACCGCCCCCGTCTCTGGCGGGGCGGTGTTCGCGGATGTTTCAGTAGTCATCGCGAGTGTGCTTACCGAAGGAATGCTGCGGCCACACCGGCGTCGACCGGTACGTGGAGGCCGGTGGTGTGCGACAGTTCGGCTGAGGTGAGTACCGCGGTGGCGTTGGCGACGTGCTCGGGCAGGACCTCGCGCTTGAGAAGGGTGCGCCGGGCGTAGTACTCGCCGAGCTTCTCTTCCTCCACACCGTAGACAGCGGCACGCTTGGCGCCCCAGCCGCCGGCGAAGATGCCCGAGCCGCGGACCACGCCGTCGGGGTTGATGCCGTTGACCCGGACGCCGTGCTCGCCGAGTTCAGCGGCGAGGAGGCGGACCTGATGGGCCTGGTCCGCCTTGGTGGCCGAGTACGCGATGTTGTTCGGTCCCGCGAAGACGGAGTTCTTGGACGAGATGTAGATGATGTCTCCGCCCATCTCCTGGTCGATGAGGACCTTCGCGGCGGCCTTCGACACCAGGAAGGAGCCCTTAGCCATGACGTTGTGCTGCAGGTCCCAGTCCTTCTCCGTGGTCTCAAGGAGCGGCTTGGAGATGGACAGCCCGGCGTTGTTCACAATGAGGTCCAGTCCGCCGAAGGCCAGGACGGCGGCGTCGACCGCTTCCTGGACCTGCTCCGGGTTGGTGACGTCGGCCTGAATCCCGATGGCGACGTCGGGGCCGCCGAGCTCCTCGGCCACCTTCTCGGCGTTCTCGAGGTTGAGGTCCGCGATCACCACGCAGGCGCCCTCGGAAGCCAGACGCGTGGCGATGGCCTTGCCGATGCCTGACGCTGCGCCGGTCACCAGCGCAATGCGGGTGGCGTGAGACTTCGGCTTCGGCATCCGGGCGAGCTTGGCCTCCTCGAGCGCCCAGTACTCGATGCGGAACTTCTCGGACTCATCGATGGGGGCGTAGGTGGAGAGTGCCTCCGCGCCGTGCATCACGTTGATCGCGTTGATGTAGAACTCGCCGGCCACGCGGGCGGTTTGCTTGTTGGCGCCGTAAGAGAACATTCCGACGCCGGGAACCAGCACGATCGCAGGGTCGGCTCCGCGCATGGCGGGGCTGTTTTCATCCGCGTGACGCTGGTAGTAGGCGGCGTAGTCCGCGCGGTACTCCTTGTGCAGTTCCTTCAGGCGCTGTACGGAGTCCTCGACGGAGGCATCTGCGGGCAGATCGAGCACCAGCGGCTTGACCTTGGTGCGCAGGAAGTGATCCGGGCAGGAGGTGCCCAGCGCCGCCAACCGCGGGTGTTCGGAGGCTGCGAGGAAGTCCAGGACCACGTCGTCGTCCGTGAAGTGGCCTACCTGGGCCCGGTCGGTCGAGGCGAGGCCGCGGATGACGGGGGCCAGGGCGGCAGCCTTGGCGCGCCGCTCGGCGGGTGCGAGCGGTGCGTAGCCCTGCAACGGCTCGCCGAACGGGTTGGGGCGGCCGTTTTCGGCGATGTACCGTTCGGCGGTTTCGATGATCCAGAGCGAGTTGTTCTCGGCCTCGTCGGAGGTTTCGCCCCAGGCAGTGATGCCATGGCCGCCGAGAATGGTTCCCACGGCCTGCGGATTCTTCGCCTTGATCGCCGCGATGTCCAGGCCCAGCTGGAATCCGGGGCGGCGCCAGGGCACCCACACCACCTTGTCGCCGAAGATCTTGGAGGTAAGGGCCTCGCCGTCAACGGCGGTTGCGATGGCGATACCGGAATCCGGGTGAAGGTGGTCAACATGGGCTGCGTCGACCAGCCCGTGCATGGCGGTGTCGATGGACGGCGCCGCGCCGCCCTTGCCGTGCAGGGTGTAGTCGAAAGCGGCGACCATCTCGTCCTCGCGGTCCAAACCCGGGTACACGTTGGTCAGGGCACGCAGTCGATCCAGGCGGAGCACGGCCAGGCCCTGTTCCTTCAGGGTGCCGAGGTCGCCGCCGGAGCCCTTGACCCACAGCAGCTCCACCTTCTCGCCGGTGACGGGATCGGTGTCGTTGCCCTTGGCAGAGGTGTTGCCGCCGGCGTAGTTGGTGTTGCGCTTGTCCGCGCCGAGACGGTTGGACCGTGAAATCAGGTCCTGGACTGTCGGGTTGTTGGTGCTCATGGTTATGCGCCCCATCCTGCCTGCTGACCACCCTGGCGGTCGGCGTTGATCTTTTCCTGGTAGCCGCTGGCAGCGTAGGCAGCCATCGGGTCCGCGGGAAGTCCGCGGGATTCACGCCACTGGGCAAGCGCCGGGCGGACATCGGTGTAGAAAGCGTCCATGAAAACCTGGTGTGCAGCGAGGACGTCGCCGGCTTCCTGGGCTTTGGTCAGGGCTTCGCGGTCCACGAGGAGAGCGCGGGCCGTCATCTCCTGGACGTTGAGCACCGAGCGGATCTGGCCGGGGATCTTTTCCTCGAGGTTGTGGCACTGGTCCAGCATCAGCGCAACATTGCTGGACGGTTCAAGGGCGCCGCCGCGGACCACTTCATACATGATGCGGAACAGCTGGAAGGGGTCCGCTGATCCTACGATCAGGTCATCGTCGGCGTAGAAGCGCGAGTTGAAATCGAAGGAGCCGAGCTTTCCGAGGCGGATCAGCTGCGCCACGATGAACTCGATGTTGGTGCCCGGTGCGTGGTGACCGGTGTCGAGACAGACCATGGCCTTCTCGCCGAGTGCGAGGGTGTGGGCGTAGGAGGTGCCCCAGTCAGGAACATCGGTGTGGTAGAAAGCCGGTTCGAAAAACTTGTACTCCAGCACCATACGCTGGTCATCGCCAAGCCGGGCGTAGACCTTCTGCAGGGAGTCGTGCAGCCAGTCCTGCCGGGAGCGCATGTCGCCCTGGCCGGGGTAGTTGGTGCCGTCCGCCAACCAGATCTTCAGGTCCTGGGAACCGGTGACGTTCATGACGTCAATGCACTCGTACATGTGGTCCAGCGCCTTGTTCCGCACAGCGGCGTCGCTGTGCGTCAGGGAGCCGAACTTGTAATCGTCGTCCTGGAAGGTGTTGCTGTTGATCGTGCCGAGCTTGATGCCCAGTCCCTGTGCGTACTCGGAAAGCTCCGAGTAGTTCTCCACCTTGTCCCAGGGGATATGCAGTGCCACCGAGGGTGCAAGGCCCGTCAGTTCGTTGACCTTGGCGGCGTCGGATATCTTCTCCTGCACAGTGCGCGGGGTGCCGGGGGTCTGGAACACCTTGAACCGCGTTCCGGAGTTGCCGTACGCCCACGAGGGCACTTCAATTGCCAGGTTCTTCAAGCTAGGCGCTATTGCCTTTAGATCAACCATTACTTCTCTCCATTACCGCGCGACGGTCAGGCTGTAGTCCCGGAACCGGCGCATCTCACTCGAATAATTGAATCGTTTCATATTACATCGAGATTAGCCCTGATGTACACCACCGTCGGGGTTCGATGGTTCTCGCTCCGACGCCTGCGACGTACCTAAGTTCTTAGTCGGGATCATAAGAACCGCTCCCTTAATGCGGCCTTGATCCGCCATTCCCTAGCTCCCTTTCACCCATACTCGACGGGCCGCAGCATTAGGTGCGGGCTGCACGTCAGCCAGTGGTGGGAGCCAGCGCTCGAGGCACCCCAGATCTGACTGCTACGTCCCAAAACCAAGAGGATGTTACGGGTCAGGCTGTTGACCCATTGAGATCAACAGCCTGACTCGTTGCGTGATACCGCGAGCAATCTAGAAGTCGAACTCGCCGATGTTGTCGGCATTGAAGACAAATGGCTCACCCAGGAGCACGACGCCGTCTGCACCTACTTCGTACTCACCGAGCTTGCCGGCCTCGAAGCTCTCCCCTTCTTCGCCGGTGATCTCGCCCTCGACCAAGGCCTTGGCTGCGAAGGCGCTGAGGTATCCCAGATCCGCGGGGTTCCACAGAGCGAAAGCGGTGATTGTGCCGTCCTCCACGTATTCACGCAGCTGGTTGGGAGTTCCGAGCCCGGTCAGCGCCACCTTCCCCTGGTACTCCGATGTGGAGAGGTATCGGGCGGCCGCGGCGATTCCGACCGTGGTCGGTGAAACGATGCCCTTCAACTCGGGGTACGTCTGCAACAGGGCAGCGGTACGGTCGAAGGAAGTCTGGTCGTCGTCATCGCCGTACACAACATCGACCAGCTCGATGTTCGGATGATTCGCTGCCAGTTCTTCCTTCATGATCTCGATCCAAGCGTTCTGGTTGGTGGCGTTGGCCGCCGCCGAGAGAACGGCGATCTGTCCCTCATCACCGATCTGTTCCGCGATGAGGTCAACCTGGGACTTCGCGATACCCTCCGCGGTTGCCTGATTGATGAAGAGGTCGCGGCATTCCGGATTCGTGTCGGAGTCGAAGGTGACGACCTTGACCTCAGCATCACGCGCTTCATTCAGCGCATCACAAATGGCTTCGGGGTCGTTCGCCGATACAACCAAGGCGCCAACGCCTTGTTGAGCAGCAGTTTGAATGTAGCTCACCTGCGCTGTTGGGCTCGCTTCGGTCGGGCCGACTTCAGCGAAGGTTCCCCCGAACTCCTCAATCGCCTCTTCGCCGCCTGCGTTGGAGGTGTCGAAGTACGGGTTGCCCAGGTTCTTCGGGAGGAACGTGATCTCCAGATTGGCGTCAGATCCTTCGGCGCCGCCTGCTGCGCCTCCTTGTTCCCCACCGCCTCCGCAGCCGGTGAGCACGATTGAGACGCCAAGCGCCATGGCGGTGAGGCCGCCGTATCGGCGTCCTCGGTTAGATGTGAACATCCTTTTTTCCTTTCCAGATCCGGGTGAGTCCGGACATTGTTTGGCTGAAGCTTTGATGGATTTGAAGCTAGGATTCGCGTTTTTGCGCCGGTGACGCAGCGGGTGATTTACGCCGGCGGTGGAACCAGGCCAGAACACTCGCCGAGACGACGGACAACACCAGGAGCACACCGGTAAGGACGTTGATGAGGTCAGCGGTCACGTCGGCCAGGCGGAGGGCGCTGCCCATGATCCCGATAAGAAGTACTCCAGCGATAACGCCGTGGATAGCGCCGCGGCCTCCGAAGATCGACACACCACCGAGGAGTACGGCTGCGATGATCTGCAACTCCATACCGGTGGCGTTGTCTCCGCGAGCGTTGCTATAGAGCAGGGTGAAGTAGACGCCAGCGAAACCTGAGACGGCTCCACTCATCACGAAGAGGATGAACTTTGTGCGGCCCACGTCTATACCGGAGAAGGCAGCCGCTTCCTTATTCATCCCAATCGCGTAGAGCGAGCGGCCGAACGGCGTGAAATGCAACAGTGCTGCGAACGCCAGTGCAAGCACGATGAAGGGGATCATGATGACCGGGATCGGCGTGCCGGGGATGTTCTCCTTGGCAAGGTCCGTCCAAAACTCCGGGAAGTCGGTGATGGCCGTCGTTCCGAGAAGCCCGACTGCAATACCCCGGAACAAAGCAAGGGTGCCGATTGTGACCGCCAGGGAAGGCAGCCCCACGACAGTTACCAGGAACCCGTTGAGGGCGCCGGCTATTGTGCCAATCAAAATGGCGACGACGGCGGCGACCGCCATCGGCCAACCAGCCTGGGTTAGTACTCCAGTCATTACGCTCGAGAGCCCCACGATGCTCGCCACTGACAGGTCAATCTCTTCAGTGATGATGATGAGCGTCATTGGCAGCGCAATCAGCAAGATCGGTGCGATGTCTCTGAGCAGGAAGGTCGCCGTGAGGGGACTATCGAAGTTCGGCACTGTTGCCAGCGCAATCGCTATAACTGCGAGCAACAGGCCGATGATGGCCGCTTCCCGGGTGAACAGGGCGCGACGCCACCCTGGCTGGGCGTACGCCTTATATGTGCGTGTAGTTCTGGTTTCCGGTGTGACGGTGGTCATCGTTCTTCCTCCCTGGCTTCCAGGAGCTTTCGGGATTGTTTGAGAGCTAGCACGCGATCGAGGACGATCGCGCCAATAATCAGAGCGCCGACAACTGCCCTTTGCCAGAAGTCCGAGATTCCCAGGATCGGAAGGGCACGGTTGATTGTGAGCAACAGGTACGCTCCGATGGCGGCGCCCCAGAGCGTTCCGACTCCGCCAGAGATGGCAACTCCCCCAATCACCGCTGCACCGATTGCCTGCAGCTCCCAGCCGGTGCCGGCACCGGAACTGACCGTCCCGTAACGCGCGGCGTAAAGTGCCCCGGCCAAACCCGCTAGCGCTCCGCTGACGATGAAGGCCATCAGCACCCGCCGGGTTACAGGTAGGCCGTAGAGGTGAGCCGCAGAAGGTTCGGATCCGATCGCATAAAGCTCCCTGCCACCCTTTGCGTTCCGGAGGTACCAGGCAGCCGCCACAAGTACCGCGGCCGCCAGGAGCGTCAGATAAGGAATCCCGAAGATCTGACCTGTACCGAGCCCTCGAAAGCCGGCAGGGAGATCGGATGCGTTGATTCGGTCGCTGCCCGCCCAGGCGACGTTGATGCCGCGGTATATATACAAGGTTCCCAATGTGATGACGAGGGCCGGGACTTTGGCGAAGGCGACGAGTGCCCCGTTGATCAAGCCGAGGACGGCGCCTGTACCGATGGCAATTAGGAACACCGCGATGGACGGTATGCTCGGCAGGTCGATGAACAGCCGCCCGGTCAGATACGCGGTCAGGCCCATTACCGATCCCACGGAGAGATCAACGTTGCGGGTGATGATCACTATTGCCGAGCCAACGGCGATGAGCATGAGGAGCGACGGCGTCAGGAGAAGGTCGCGGAAGCCGTCTCCAGAGAACAGGAAGTTGGGGTTGCTGGCCGTGGCCACAATGATGATCAGAATGAGCGCGAGGAGAATTCCGGTTTCGCGCGCCCCGAAGATGTTCTTGGCGACGCGGCCGATTCCCCGCGAGGAAGGCTTAGTCAGAGTGGCAGTCATCGGGCGTGTTCCTTCTCGGCGGTTGCTGCGTACATCACTGCTTCGGGAGTGGCTTCTGCCCGGGAGAATTCGCCGGTGAGCTGGCCTTCCCTCATCACCAATACTCGGTCTGCCATTCCTAGTACTTCCGGAAGTTCTGACGAGATCATGATGATGGCCAGGCCCTGCTGGGCCAGTTCCGAAAGAAGGCGGTGCACTTCGGCCTTCGTCCCGACGTCAATTCCCCTGGTGGGTTCATCGACAATCAAGAGCCTAGGGTTGGTTGCCAGCCATTTGCCGAGCACGACCTTCTGCTGATTGCCGCCGCTCAGTGTCCCCGTTTGAGCATCGAGGGCAGCGGTCTTCACCTCGAGTCGGCTTGACCAGTCAGCGGCGGCAGCATTTTCTTTCGAGTTCCAGATCAGTCCTGCTTTGGTGAGCGAACCGCGAATCGCCAACGTGATGTTGCGACCAACGCTGTCGTCCAGGACCAAACCCTGCTTACGGCGATCCTCCGGTACCAGGGCCAGCCCTTGCGCCATAGCGGCGCGGGGATTGTTTTTCGGCATCCTCCGTCCAAGCAGCTGCACCGAGCCGGAGTCATAACCGTCAACGCCGAAGACTGCCCGGGCTACTTCGCTTCGCCCAGCACCCACGAGACCAGCCAAGCCGACAATCTCACCAGCCCGGACAGTGAAGCTGATGTCATGGAAAACACCGGCGCTGGTAAGGCCTTCAACCCGGAGAACCTCCTCCCCTATCTCTGCAGGCAGCTTGGGAAAGAGCTCCGCCACGTCACGCCCAACCATTTGCCGAACCAGATCATCAACCGTAGTTGCACTGATGGCACTGGTGTCGATGTAGCTTCCATCGCGCATAACCGTGACCTTGTCGCAGAGCGAAAACACCTCGTCAAAGCGGTGCGAGATGAACATCAGAGCGCGGCCCTCATCCCGCAAGCTGCGCGCAACTGCGAAAAGCCGTTCAACCTCCACCCCGCTCAGCGCTGCAGTCGGCTCGTCCATGATGAGCACCCGCGCATTCAGCGAGATGGCCTTGGCGATCTCAATGATCTGCTGGTCCGCGATCGACAGACCTTCTGTAACCCTGTCTGGGTCAATGGCCACACCTAGACGCTTAAAGGTCTCCTGAGCTTCCGCGCGCATCGCCTTGCGATCGATTCTTCCGAACCGGTTCGTCGGCTGGCGACCCATAAAGATGTTCTCGGTGACCGACAGATGGGGGAACAACGTCGGCTCTTGATAGATGACTGCGATGCCCGCCGCTTTCGACTGGGCCGTCGTATGAAAGTCCACCTCCTCACCACGAAGGCGGAAGATCCCCTCGTCACGCCGATACAGGCCAGCGATGATCTTGACGAGCGTTGATTTACCCGCGCCATTCTCGCCGATTAGCGCGTGGATCGAACCTTGTTCGAGCTTGATTGTTCCCGAACGAAGCGCCACTACGGCGCCGAAAGATTTGGCTACGTTGGCAAGTTCGAGCGCAGGCGGCGCGACGGCCGTAGTGCCTACCGACACGACATCTCCTCCTCGAGGTGCGTTGAGTGAATCGTTTCATTTGAACGATTCAGGCAAATCCTATGTAATCCAGGCCACAAAAGTCAAGGACACGACTGTGACTCATACCCACCTTCTCCTGCAGGGAGGTGGTGGCGGCTGCAATGCCACGGATCACGCCCCCCACCGATTTGCTGCTCATAAGCAAACCACATAGTTCACTAGCTTGCGATAAATATGTCCTCGTGGTGAACTACTTAAGCTAGATTGGGCCAACAGCGCCCGGGTCGCAGACGACTCGCGCGTCGCCACAGTGGCGAGGCCCCCAGCGCCATGCCCGCTCGGTGCTGCGTTCTCGACGTTCAAGGAGGAACTCGTTGTGAGAATGAAAAAGGCTGTTGCGGTGATCGTAGGTGCACCTTTGGTGCTCTCGACGCTCTCCGCGTTTCAAATGCCACCCATACCGCGAGCATCAGCAACCAGCGAATTCGAAAGCAAGCTGGAGTCGATACTCAGCGAGGTTGAGCCCAAGTACCGCCCTGAGGTTCGGTGGTGGTTAGCGGAGGGTCTAAATACGGACAAAACTCTTCGCGATGAGGTCAAATGGCTTGCCGATGCCGGGTTTGGTGCTACCGAATTCCTCGCAATGCCGGAGGACGGAGCGCCAGACGAAATCTACGGCTGGGGGTCCGATGAATGGAACGCTGACAGTCAGCTCATCATGGAGGAAGCTACTAGCCGCGGTTTGGGCTTCAGCCTAACCAGTGGTGCCAACTTCTCCCACGCGAATCTACCTGATACTTACAACTGGCAGGGCTCTGCCTTCACTCCTGACAACAAAGCCTCATCCAAGTCGCTTAACTATTCAACGATCATGCTGAAGCCTGGGGAGCAGTTCTCGGGGAAGCTTGCGCGACCTTCCCATGATGTGCCGGAAGAGGTCAAAGACATCGTCTTTCAAGGCGCTGTAGCAGCCAAGGTTACAACCCCTCGAGCCGGAGCAGGTGTCGACGGAGCTGAAGGCTCCGGAACCGGCGAGATCGATTTCACCACACTCACCGACCTCACCTCCGATGTCGTAGAGGCCGAGGGTGAATACTCCTTGGAGTGGAAGGCGCCCGAGGATGGCGAGTACGCCATCTTCACCTACTGGATGCATGGCACAGCCCAGACAGGTGACCCTTCGGTCGCAACGAACTACACCGTGAACTACGTCGACAGCTATGGCATCGAGGCCCTGAAGGACTACTGGGAGGAGTTCGTCCTCACCGAAGACGTTCGCCACATTCTTGAGCAGAGCGGGCGAGGCGAGATTTACATGGACTCCTTGGAACTCGACTTCCCGGGAGCCGCGAGCACACTATGGGGCTACAACTTCAAGGAGGAGTTCCTCGAGCGACGCGGGTACGACATCACGCCGTACCTGCCGCTCATCGGGGCGGACGGCGCACTGTTCGTCGTCAAGCCGGCGCGCACGTGGGATTACACCGTCGCGGGCGAGGAACATCAGGACCAGCTGGTGAAGGTTCGTGCCGACCTCGACCGCACTATGACCGAGATGTATATCGAGAACGTACTCAAGCCGCTGCAGACCTGGCTGCACTCTCTGGGGATGCAACTCCGGGCAGAACCGTCTTACGGCATGAACTTCGAAATCTCTACCCCAGGCAAATACCTGGACGACATTGAAACGGAGTCATTCGCGCATGAGGGCGATGTTGACCTCATCCGAGGCATGCTCGGATCGGCGAACATGTATGGAGTGCCTTTGTCGAGCGAAACCGGTGCCGTAGGCGGACGCAACTACTACTACGACATGGACTATTGGACAAACCTGTCCTACCTACAGTTCGCCGGGGGCGTCAACAGAACGGTCTTCCATGGGCATTCCGCGATTGAAGGATCCGAGGAGGACACTGCATGGCCTGGACACGAGGGCATGTCCACATTCTTCTCGGACCGGTTCGGCGATCGTCAACCAGCGTCTGAGATGTACCCGGAATGGACTGAAATGCTTGGGCGCAATCAAAAGATTCTGCGGCAAGGGCAACCTCAGCGGGACATCGCCATCCTGCGTACTGACCACTCGTACAACAACTACCCCAACTTCTCGTTCAGCA
Source organism: Arthrobacter sp. D2-10 (assembly GCF_054161285.1). Lineage (NCBI taxonomy): Bacteria > Bacillati > Actinomycetota > Actinomycetes > Micrococcales > Micrococcaceae > Arthrobacter > Arthrobacter sp. D2-10. Next base: position 113,336 of record NZ_CP096432.1, read on the forward strand.
CCCCAAGTCTGCCCGAGAATAACTCTGCGATGCATAACGATCCCTGGTACTGGCAGGACATGTCGCTGCAGCATGCCGGCTACACCTACGACTACTTCTCGGAGCAACTGCTAGCGGACGAGAGCAACGTCGAATGGACGGATGGGGTCCTGCAACCCGGCGGCCCGGCCTACCAGGCGGTCATCGTGTACCAGGAATCGATGGACTTCAAGAGCGCAACCCGACTGCTCGAGATGGCAGAAGACGGTGTGCCGGTTCTGTTCGTCAATAACACAGTCGAGACGCTCAACAGCCGCGCTCCGGACGTCACGTACGCGCAGGCCGCTTCGAAAAGCTCGACGCTCGTCCAGCACACGGACGCCGAGCTCCAGGCTGTGGTCGCTGAGATCAAGGCTCTGCCGAATGTGAGAGTGCTCGACAATCAGAGCGACACTTTGGCCACGCTGCGCGACATGGGCGTGGAACCTCGGGTCGCATACAGCGAGCCGAACGATAAGCTCCTGACAGTATCGCGCCTTGATACTAAGGAAAACATCCTTTATACGTTCGCATACAGCTTCAAGTTCGACACGAACAAGGGAGAGGAACCGCACACCTTCGACCTGTCGCTTGCTGCGCCGGGTAAGCCATATGTCATCGACGATTGGACCGGCGACGTCAGCGCCATGGGTGCCTACGACGTAAGCGATGAGCGTACGAACGTCCAATTGACCCTGAAGCCTGGGGAAGCTGAGATCATCGCTCTCGACCTCGATGACCCGGCAGCGGGAGTGCATGCAATCTCGACTACCGCTGACCGAGTGGTTGAGGACAATGGGGTGCGGTCGATTCTGGCTACGGAAAGCGGGGAATACACAACCAATCTCAGTAACGGTCGTGCGGTGCGCACGAAGGTCAAGGTCCCGGAGAAGATCGCGCTCGAAAATTGGGACATTAGGGTCGAGGACTGGAATGAGGGCGACAAGGTCGTCAATACTGAATCCAAGTTCGGACATGAGACGCGCGAAGCCTACTACACCACCAAGAAGACGGAGCTCCGCTTTTCTGACAGCACACTGCTGCCCTGGAAGGACCTCCCAGCGACGGACGAACAGCTGACTCAGCTATCGGGCAAGAACCCGTCTATGTCGCAGGTATCCGGTGTGGGAACATACGAGACGACATTCGAACTTCCCCGCAACTGGAACGCGAAGAATGGCGCCGTCCTGCGGATTGGCTCGACCAACGGCGAACAGGCGCGAGTCGTCGTCAACGGCAAGACTGTGGAAGGGCTTGACCTGCGCACGCTGGAGGTCGACGTCTCGGATTACCTTGTCAAGAACCGACCGAACACTGTTCAGATAATCGTCGCGACCACGCTTACCAACCGTATGCTCGCACGCGGTTATCCGACACCTGGTCCCGTGCAGGACTATGGAATTACGGGCGCGGTAGAGATCGTGCCCTACACCCTCGCGCGCGTACCTAACCAGGGCTAGACGGGTAGGCAGCACACCCTACGCAGCACTGCGGGGCCCGGCTCTCAGGCCGGGCCCCGCTTTGCTTGCTGTGCCATACCCGCGTGTGCACATCGGGTAACGTATCAAGGATGAGTGACGAGGATACTGCGACCCGCACTTGCGAAGCGCGACAGAACGGAGGCGTCGATCTGACGCCTATTATTGGTTCAGATCCTCTAAATCTCGTTCTCTCGATTTCTACGATCATTCACCACGCGGACAGCGAAGCGGTGAGACGAGCGGTCATGTCGGCTATCGGTTTCCCCGTCGATGATGTGTCTATGTTCTTGGTAGTGAATCACCTCGCCTACCGGGGAGCCATGCGTCCCTCAGAGGTGGCCGTGATGCTTGGCACAGGTCGCGCCAACGTTACGAGAGTCGCTCGTGCCCTGATCGACCTCGGCCTAGTGATCCGAGTTCCATCTACCGATGACGCCCGCAGCGTCCTTCTCACATTGACGCCGCAGGGCCGTGACTACGCTCGCCGCATCATCGAACAGAACGAGGAGTTTCTCAAAAGGTTGCTCAGTGACTGGAGTGTAGAAGAGGTCGACTCTCTGAAGCGGATGATGGCGCGGCTTGCACGGCAGTGGACCTCGGCGATGGCGGACACTGGCAACCATGCTGCTTTGGCGAGGCAATGGCAGCTGTGATTTGCACCCGATTAAGTACTAGCCGCTACTTGAGCACCCACCGCTGATAGTCCACGGTTGATTACGCGCTGCGGGAAGGCAGGTGTATGACGCAGCCGAGCTACGGAAAGACGTAGGCGACATAGTCGCCCACGAGCGTGAGGGGGCTTGCCTTTGGAAGAATCACCGCGGCGTGCGTTCGAGCGATTCACTCGTTTCCACAACGGCTACCTGATCGGGCTGTAAGAGTCATGAGCTCGCGAACCCGCGGCTAGGCCGGCCGGACGGCTGCATGAGCTATTCCGGCTCGGAATCGGACACTCGTGCTTGTGTGGAGAGTGCCGTGAAGGCTCTTTTGCCCTCATCCGAAGGGGGCATCCCAGCAAACCCAAGCTTTTATAGGCCCCCGCATCCAATCTCCCCACAATGTTCTTGCCCTGGGCATATAGACGGCATTGATTCGCAGCTCTTTGTAGAATTGTTCCGTCCCGAGCCTTGCGCCGGAAGATCCGCGATGGTGCGGCCGGCACATACCCTCGGAATCCGTAGCGACGTGAAGCTGCGCAACTTAGCGTCTGGGGCCGCCGCGCCCATTCAACGGCTGACATAGGAACGGTGAGCGACGCGCTACGCATGGCACTGCGGTACGTCGGCGTGAACCGGTTCGCTAGGCTTATGGCATGGTTACCATCAGGGATGTTGCAGCGGACGCGGGCGTGGCACGGAGCACCGTTTCTTACGTCTTGTCCGGAAAGAAGAAGCTTCCTGATGCCACCCGTCAGAAAGTTCTCGAGAGTGTAACAAGGCTTGGCTACCGTCCTGATCCCATGGCGCGTGCACTCGCACTTAAGCGCACGAACATCTTGGGCTTCTTGGCATCGATTGATACGAGCTCTCACGAGTCTGACATCAGTGTGTTTATGAGCTTCGTTCGGGCGGCGATGTATGAGGCACGGGCCCGTGGATTCGATCTTTTGATGATGGGCAAGGGCGACGATGAACTGCAGGGCGATATGCTGGCGGACGCACTCGTCGTAATGGATGTACGCCTGGATGATCCCCGCCTTCCCGCCCTCACTGAAATCGGGCTGCCGACGGTTCTCGTAGGGTACCCCGGCGAGGGAAGCACTTTCAGTTCCGTCGACTTGGACTTTCAGCAGGCCGGCGAAGTGGCCGCGGCGCATTTGATCGATCTAGGGCATACGCACATTGCGGTTGTAGGACCGCCTTCGCCGCAGTCCCTGGGAGAACAACCGGGTTTCACTCGCAGATTCCTCGACGGGTTCATCATGGAGTGCGATGCTAGAGGCGTGCGCGGCGCAGTCATCGAATATCGGGCTGGGCCTGAAGGAGTGAAAGATTGGCTTGCATCAGCTGAAGAGACGCTTCCGGAACTCAGCGCCATCGTCGCAGCTGCTCCGGGCGTGCTTGAGCCCTTCCTTGATGCCCTTCAAGGAAGGGGTGTTTCAATACCGCAAGATTGCTCTGTCATGACAGTTGCTCCCGCTGAGACCATGCGCTCCTTGGATCTGCCTATCACCGTTATAGATCTTCCTGGCAATGAGATGGTCCGCCGCGCAGTGAATCTGGTGCTAGACGAGCTCGTCGGTACCGCGAAGCCTGGACTCGTCGAACTCATGCCAGCCATTTTGTGCGATCTTGGCTCAACCACCCGCCACTTGCCGGAAGGGAGCGGGTCGGTATTCGCTCCTACCGCCCAAACGCGTACGTAACACGCCTTTCAGGTGACGTAGTATTAGCTCCCCCGAGCCGACGTACTATTAGCCCCCGCGAGCTGGCTATTGCTCAGTTGCAGCTGTTATCGGTTCCCGTCACCATCTGATGCCTAGTACTTTTTTTGAGCCCTTAACCTTACGCTCTGGCCCGGATCCCCGCGTTGTTGGACCCTTCACAAATATCAGATTGGTTACCCCGGGAGAGAACCGGTTCTCCAAAACTATTGAACCGGTTCTCCAACTCCGCTAGCCTTGCCTTGTTCGTTCGGAACATGGCCCTCTGACACGGATCAGCGGCCTTCCGAAACGGCGCAACCGCCCGCCCGGTGCGGTTGACCCGGTATTCAAGGAGGAATGCTATGCAGCAACGTCATAAGCGCACTGAAGCGTCACTTGGTATGACCGTCGTCTTGGGACTCGCCTTGTCCGCCTGCAGCGCAGGAGCGTCGTCCGATTCGAGTAACACACTCACTCTATGGGATGCGTACACGCAGTACGACGAGAACTCCCCCTACGGCAAACTGATATCGGGCTGCGAATCGTCGACCGGAATTTCGATTGAACGCACGTCCGATCCAAGCCTGGAAACCAAGTTCCTGCAGGCCGCATCGTCCAAGACCACTCCTAACCTCATCGTGCTGGACAACCCCTCCGTGGCCCGGTTCGCCGATGTGGGCTTATTGGTCGACAACGAAGCCTCTGGTCTTGATACAGCCGATGTGCTGCCAAATGTACTCGCTGCCGGACAGCTGGACGGCAAGACCTACGGATCCTCTCTCGGATCAAACACCCTAGCGCTGTTCTACAACAAAGATCTCCTCAGCGCCGCAGGCGTTCAGCCGCCGACGAACTGGGAAGAGCTGAAGGCGGCCGCAGTTGCCCTGAGCACTGGTGATGTAAAGGGTCTTGGCTTCTCCGCCTCCGGGAGCGAGGAGGGGACGTTCCAGTTCCTGCCCTTTTTCTGGGGTGCGGGCGCCAGCCTCGAGGACATCTCCTCACCCGAAGCTGTCGAAGCGCTAACGCTTTGGGTCGACTTGGTGCAGAGCGGCGCCGCCTCCGAGGCGAACGTGAACACCAACCAGCAGGATGTACGCGACCAGTTCCTGGCAGGAAAGCTCGGCATGATGGTGAACGGCACATGGCAGCTCTCAGCGCTCGACGAAGCTGGGCTGAACTACGGCGTCATCCCACTTCCGGCGAAGAACGGCGAGGCGGCGCCCAGTCCCCTCGGTGGCGAGTTCATTGAGGTCGTAGTAGCGGATGCGGAGATGCAAGAGCTCTCTACAGAGTTCGCTCAATGCATGATCGATCCTGCAAATCTAACGGAATGGGCTGCGGGGCAGTCGTACATCATGCCGTATCCGGACGCTGCAGCTGACCAGGCCACGGCTGACTCAGCCCTCGTGCCCTGGGTAGAAGCAATCACTGCCGCTCAGGGACGGACGGCTGAACTCGGGGTGGCCTATCCGGAGACTTCCAAGGCTCTTTACACTGCGATTCAGGAAGCCCTGACCGGATCGAAGACACCACAGGCGGCGCTCGACGACGCCGCGGCAAGCCTAGAGAAGTAGGTCACAGTGTCTGTCCGAGATGCCACCCGCGCCTCGACGCGGAGCGAAACCGCGCCGCAGCCCACGCTTCGCCCTCGTCGCCTCCGAAAGGCTCAGTCCAGTATCGCGGCCATCGGGTTCATGGCACCGGTGGTGGTCTTCCTACTGATCTTCTTTATTTACCCGATCATTCGGGGCGTCATATTGAGCATGCAGGACTTTGGGCCGACAGCTTTCATCACTGGCGAGGCTCCCTTCGTCGGCTTCGACAACTACATCGCAGTCGTGACAGATGCGGTCTTCCCCCTGATCGCGTGGAACACTGTCGCGTTTACAGTTGCCTCCCTTGCCGGCCAATTCAGTATCGGGCTGGTTCTCGCCTTGTTCTTCACTCGCCGTTTCCCGCTGTCAACGACCTTCCGTTCACTCATCCTGCTGCCCTGGCTGCTTCCCCTGATTGTCTCCGCCACAGCATGGCGGTGGATCTTCGATCAACAGTTCGGTGTCCTGAACTACGCGCTAGGAGCCCCGATCGGATGGTTGACTGACCCTTCTGTATCACTGTGGGCCGTCATCCTTGCGAACATATGGCTTGGTATCCCGTTCAACATGATCCTCCTATATGGCGGCCTGCAAGGCATCCCGGAGAACTTGTACGAGGCGGCGTCACTGGACGGAGCGACGCGCTGGCGGACATTTTGGAGCATCACCTGGCCTCTACTGAAACCCGTGAGTGCCGTAACCCTGCTCCTGGGTCTCGTCTACACCATCAAGGTCTTCGACGTCATCTGGATTCTTACTAAGGGCGGCCCAGCGAACAGCTCCAACACTCTGTCCACGTGGTCCTACCAAACCTCATTCACGGACCTCCAGTTTGGCGTCGGAGCCGCCGCGGGAGAAATCCTCGTTGTCGTGGCGCTCGTCTTCGGCTTCATCTATGTTCGAGCCCAGCGCAAGGAGGCCCTCCGATGAGCGTCATCAGTTCTTCCTACCGAGACAAACTAAGAACAGAACGAGCTAGGAAGAGCCGTACCAAGTCACCGGTTCTACGATGGGCAAATTTTGTCTGCGCCGTTGTGCTGTGCGGATTTCTGCTCTTCCCGCTCTATTGGATGGTCAACGTCTCACTCACCAAACCTGAACATTTGATACAGAGTCCTCCTTCTTTCCTGCCCTTAGATCCGACGTTGGATGGCTATCACCAGGCCATATCAACCCAATTGCCGAATCTTGGCTCGAGCCTGATGATTTCGATAGGGTGCGTAATCCTAACTCTGGCGATCGCATTACCGGCCTCGTTCGCGATGGCCAAGTTTAGGGTTCGCGGAACAGGCCTGGTGATGTTCGTATTCCTGCTCGCGCAGATGATCCCCGGAATTGTGCTTGTCACGGCCCTGTTCGCGATTTACAACGCCTTCGGGCTCCTTAACACCTACCCGGGCTTGATTCTTGCAAACGCAACTGGTTCAGTTCCGTTCGCGGTCATCGTGCTGCGCGCGTTCATGTTGGGGATCCCAGATGAGCTTCTGGAAGCAGCCAGGATCGACGGCGCAAGCAACTGGCGCGCATTCGTGTCGATTGTCCTGCCGTTGAGCCGCAACTCCATCGTTACCGCGGCGCTGTTCTCTTTCCTCTTCGCCTGGGCGGACTTCCTGAACGCGAACTCACTCACATCTGGTAACAGCATCGTGCCGTTTACGCTCGGGCTTTATCGATACATCGGGTCCACCACAACTAACTGGAACGGGATTATGGCGACCGCTGTAATCGCCTCTATCCCTGCCGCTATCCTCCTCATCGTCGCTCAGCGCTACGTAGCCGCAGGTGTAACAGCCGGAGCCGTCAAAGACTGACGCTAGCACCAGGCGCTGGCGCTTTTTTTCTACTTCAGAACGGGATTCAATGACCGACGAAACAACGCACTTCGAACAAGACGGGGCCAGGCTCATCTGGCGCGGGGACGGCGAGACGGTCGTCGTCGAACCGTGGGGCCAAGACAGCGTCCGTATACGTTCGACGATAATGTCGGAGGTGCTCGACTTTGACTGGGCTCTGCTCGAGCAGCCGCTAGTTCCATTCACCATCAACATCGAAGGTGATCGGGCGAGCCTTACCGCGGGCCGTATCACCGTTGTCCTCGTCGCATCCGCTCACTACGGCTATCAGACGGGTTACGCGGAGCATTCATGCTCTCTAACCTTCGTCAACCAGCGGGGCGAGGTGCTTTTCTCGGAGCTAGATGGCGGAGGAGCCCTGCATCTGAAGGCTCGGGATCATCGTGCGCACCTCGGCGGCGATTTCCACCTCACAGCATCATTCAAGACGGACCCGGCGGAAAAGCTTTTCGGGATGGGTCAGTACCAGCAAGACATCCTCGATCTAAAGGGTTGCACGCTCGAACTCGCACATCGAAACTCACAGTCGAGCGTACCTTTTGTCCTCTCAAGCAAGGGTTACGGTTTCCTCTGGCACAACCCAGCTATTGGTCGCGCGACATTCGGCGTGAATCGCACAGAATGGGTCGCAGAATCGACCAAGCAGCTCGACTACTGGGTGACGGCTGGTGACTCGCCGGCCGAAATCACGAGCGCTTATGCTCACGCCACCGGTCACGCGCCGATGATGCCCGAGTTCGGGCTTGGATTCTGGCAGTGCAAGCTAAGGTACTGGAATCAGCAGCAGCTTCTCGACGTCGCGCGCGAGCACAAACGTCGAGGACTACCCATGGACGTAATCGTCGCTGATTTCTTCCACTGGCCCAAGATGGGCGACTACCGCTTCGAAGAGGAGTTCTGGCCCGACCCCTCAGCGATGGTTGCTGAGCTGCGCGAACTCGGCATTGAATTGATGGTCTCCGTGTGGCCGCAGGTCTCGGTTGAATCCGAGAACTACGCCGAAATGAAGAAGAATAATCTTCTCGTTACTTCCGAGCGCGGGCTCGACCTACACATGCAGTTCGAGGGCCCAAGCGCCTTCTACGACGCCACAAATCCGGCCGCGCGGCGCTTCGTGTGGGAGAAATGTGCGCGCAATTACGGCGCACATGGCATCCGCATGTTTTGGCTCGACGAGGCTGAACCCGAGTACGGCGTCTACGACTTCGATAACTTCCGGTACGCCGCGGGTCCCAATGTCCAGATCGGCAACATCTACCCCCAGGCGTTCTCACGCGGATTCTACGAAGGGCAACAGGAGGCTGGCCAAAGTGAGATCGTCAATCTTGTTCGCACCGCGTGGGCAGGGAGTCAGCGTTATGGTGCGCTCGTGTGGTCCGGAGACATCAAGTCGAGTTACGAGGACTTTCGACGCCAGATTACCGCCGGTATCCACATGGGAATCGCGGGCATCCCTTGGTTCACGACCGACATTGGCGGATTTGCTGGCGGTGACATCTCCGACCCTGCGTTCACTGAGCTCCTTACACGCTGGTTCCAGTTCAGCACCTTCTGCCCCGTCATGCGCCTACACGGAGACCGTCATCCAAGCGAACCCGTAACATCAGCAGACGGCTCACGCCGCTCCCCCTCGGGTGCAAACAATGAGCTTTGGAGCTTCGGGGAGGAGACGTATGCAGTGCTCGAGAAATACGTTCACCTCCGGGAAACGCTGCGACCGTATACCCGCGACATCATGCGTTCGGCCCACGAGCACGGCCAGCCCGTCATGCGGGCCCTGTTCCACGAGTTTCCCACCGACCCCGAGGCCTGGAATGTCTCTGATCAATACCTGTTCGGCCCCGACCTTCTCGTCGCTCCAGTCCTCACCGCTGGAGCTACCACCCGCCTGGTATACCTACCGGCTGGAGCAGACTGGACCGAACTCTCCACGGGTAGGTGCCTTAGCGGAGGACAGACTGTCCTCGCCGACGCTCCGCTTGACGTTATCCCAGTTTTCAGCCGTAACGACCGACTCGCGCACTTAGTCGGGTCAATTGGAAGGTCCGGGTATCAGCGCGCATGAGAGGCAACCTGAGCCTTGGGTGAGTGCAATTTGTCCTTCATGATCTCTCCCCGTTCGACGTCGAGTTCGCCACCACCAAGCGGACTGGCACCCTCGACGAGGCAGCCCGGGAAGGATCACCGAACTTGTTACCAGCTCCAACGAGACTGACCCGGAGGTCAACCGGTGAAACCTGCAGAACTACGCCGCACTCTTCCGAGCGCTAGCCATACTGGTGCAACCTTTGAAATCGGCGAAGAATCATTCCTTCTCAATGGCGAACCCTTCACCATAATCGCAGGTGCCATGCATTACTTCCGAGTCCACCCGGGAGACTGGGAAGACCGGCTCGAAAAGGCCCGTCTCATGGGGCTCAACACGATCGAGACCTACATTGCCTGGAACCAGCATGCTCCGTCGGAGCAAGTGTTCGACACCAGCGGACAACTTGATCTCGCGCGTTACCTCGAACTCATCCATGCGGCCGGCATGCGAGCCATCGTCCGGCCTGGGCCCTTCATATGTGCTGAATGGGACAATGGGGGTCTTCCAGCATGGTTGTTCAAGAACCCGGAAGTAGGAATCCGCCGCAACGAACCTCGCTATCTTGCGGCGGTAGAACAGTACTTCGCGTGCATCCTCCCGATCGTCGCTCAAGCTCAAATAGGTCGGGGTGGGCCTGTCATAGCTATGCAAATCGAGAATGAGTTCGGGGCGTTCGGGTATGACCCCGAGTACCTTCGCAACCTTGTACGTCTCACCCGGCAGCACGGCATAGACGTTCCTCTTCTGACCGTGGACCAGCCTACGGATCTTGCACGCGGGAGCCTCCCCGACCTACATAAGACGGCGAGCTTTGGATCGAGGGCTGCGGAACGTCTCGCTGTCCTGCGAGAGCACCAACCAACGGGACCGTTGATGTGCGGGGAATTCTGGAACGGCTGGTTCGATAATTGGGGATCACACCACCACACGACGTCACCTGAAGCAAGCGCCACGGAACTCGACGTGCTACTTAGCCATGGCGCGTCAGTGAACATCTATATGTTCCATGGTGGCACAAACGCGGGCTTCACCAACGGCGCCAACGACAAAGGCGTCTACAAACCGACCGTCACCTCGTATGACTACGACGCCCCCTTGGACGAAGCTGGCGACCCCACGGCTAAGTACCATGCCTTCCGCGCAGTCATCGCAAAGTGGGCCTCGGTCCCAGATGAACTGCCCACACCGAAGAAAGTTCGCCCCAGCGGGGTCATCGAGATGAAACCAGCCGAGTCTCTCTCCTCGTACGCAGACAGAACCTCTACCTGGGAGCGGTACGAGGAATGCCCATCTGCCGATGACATTGGCCATTACCGGGGCTACTTGAGATATCGCACCACGCTACCGGGTGGTCCCGAGGTGCTACTTACCGTGACAGAAGTGCGGGACCGGGCCCGGGTGATCGCCGATGGCGATTGCATAGGGGTGCTGGCTAGAGAACTGCATGACAAGACACTGGTGGTTCCAGCAGGAACCCGATGCCTGGAGTTTCTAGTCGAGGACATGGGGCGAGTGAATTACGGGCCACGCCTCGGGGAAGCGAAGGGCCTTATAGGGCCCATACTAATCGACGGGCGCACAATCACAGGGTGGGAGATCCAACCCGTTCGCTTCGATCTCATGTTTGACGAACCGCCTGCTACAAGGGAGAGTCCCATCCCTCTGGGTCCCACTCTGCAACGGGGGCATTTCAACCTGACACACCCGCATGATCTGTTTCTTGATTTTGCGCTCTGGGGGAAGGGAACAGCATGGATAAACGGATATCATCTGGGGCGCTTCTGGCGGAGGGGGCCGCAGCACACACTCTACGTGCCGCGGCCAGTTACCCGCGGTGGAGACAACGAGCTTCTCTTACTCGAGGAACAGCCGACCGGAGCGACCCAAGTCCATATGGTCCCCACAGCGAATCTCGGTCATACCGAGCCATAGGTCACCGTCGACAGATGGCCGAGCACAAATCCAAACTGCGTGCCATTTCTCACTGATGATGACGACACCGGATCGCCATGTCCTCCAGCATCCCGCCACAGACAGGCATAGGCCCACCGGAGAGCGTGATCTCCGGTGGGCCTATGCGTTGATCCAGTGGATCTATGGGTCAGAACGGATACGGCTGGTTCGATGGTTCGATGGTTATCCACTTGAGTTCGGTGAACTCGTTGATCACTGCCCGGCCGTCGAAGCGTCCGTACCCACTGTTCTTGGTTCCTCCGTACGGCGCCTGAGCGTCGTTCTGGACTGTCGCCCCGTTTACATGGACATGCCCAGCCTGAATGCGCATAGCGACCTGCAGCGCACGTGAGCTGTCGGCACCAAAGACTGCTGCCGCTAGTCCGTACTCTGTATCGTTCGCGACCTGCACCGCTTCTTCTAGTCCAGAAACCCGGACGATGGTTGTTATCGGCCCGAAGGTCTCCTGATCATAGATTGCCATTTCAGGACGAACCTTATCGATGATGGTTGCTGGCATTGACGCGCCGTTTGCCCGCTCACCAACGACCAGTTCTGCACCTTTATCGAGTGCATCATCGATGAGTCCGTTGATGCGCGCCCCGGATTCCTCACGGACCATGGGGCCGACCACACAGGTCGGGTCGGTCAGGGGATTCCCTGCTGTCAGCTCTGCCGCCCTCGCCGAGAATTTCGAGACGAACTCGTCAGCAACGCTTTCATCGACGACGAACCTTTCGGTGGACATGCAGATCTGGCCTTGATACAAGAAAGAGCCAAAGACTGCTGCGTTCACTGCACCATCGATGTCGGCGTCATCAAGGACAACGAAAGGCGCCTTGCCGCCGAGTTCGAGGAGTGCAGGCTTCAGATACCGTGCTGCCTTCTCCGCGATGATACGGCCCACTGGTGTTGATCCAGTGAAGTTGACGCGGCGAACTGCCGGGTGAGCGATGATTGCTTCGACCACCTGGTCGGAGTCCTCAGGGGTACTTGTGAGGAAGTTCAGGACTCCGGCCGGGAGACCGGCCTCGTGCATCACATCCGCAATGATGGCATGGGTCTTGGGACTGGTCTCGGAGGCCCTGAATACGACGGTGTTGCCGCACACGATTGGATATGCGATAGCCCGAGCCGCCAGCACGCCAGCTCCGTTCCATGGTGCCATGCTAAGGACAACCCCTGCCGGCTGCCTTACAGTCATGGAAAGCGTGCCCGGCTTATCCGTCGGAATCGTCTCACCTTGGATTTGCGTTGCGAGTCCCGCTGCCTCGCGGAAGAGTTGAGCCGTAAGGAACACGTTGAAGCCCGCCCAAAGTTGTGCGGCGCCAACCTCGGACATCATCGTCTCGATGAACTCCGCGCCCCTACGCTCTATGATGTCGGCGGCCTTGAGCATGACTGCGCGGCGTTCGCTGGGTCCGGATGTGGACCAGGTGCTAAAGGCTTTGGACGCGGACTCGACCGCGTCAAGCGCGTCTTCCACAGTGGCAGCTGCAGCTTCGGTCACCAGATCCCCGGTTATGGGGTCGTGGCGCTGGACTACCTTACCTTCACGACCACTTCGGGACTGGTTGTCGATGACAAGTTGTGTTTGCAATGGAGCTCCTTAGAGAACCGGGCGGTAGAGGTCTTCTTAGAGCACAGCCTTGGGCTCTAGGTGGCTTGTCCGTCGTTGTTGGCTATGACTCTGATGAGGAATGGGTGTGATCTGACCCACATCCAATGTAACACAATTGAGTTGTGCGTCAACGAATACGTTGCACATGGAGCGTGGGGACCTGAGCCGCTCCGCGGGGCTCGCTCCTATATCAATCTGTCCAGCCCAAGGCGGACAGCGCAAGTCCAGCGCAAGCCGAACCTCGCGAGGCTTCACCCGGAACGACCTCACAGTGCACAGGCGCATCCGTGCGGTTGCCAGTACAACCAGGGCGGCCGGCTTTCATAAGATCAGCCGCTGCGACGAGCACAGTCCCTTTTTCATGTGGATCTGTTGAGGCCTGGGGGGCGCCCGCTACCTTTGGCGTCCCGGAAAGACCTCACCAGCATCGCCATCTGTACGTTTTTCAAAGGTTGTCTGTGAGTCGGCCTCTGCAAGCTCGCGGACCAGCGCACGGGCCAGGCTGGAGAGTAAGCACCACTGGCCGCAGCAGATATATGGACCTACTGCAGCGGTTAGCGGGTGGGTGCCCGCCGTATGGAACGAACTTCGTTCTTGCAGCGAAACATGTAACGAAAAATTCGTAGACACCGAGAAACTGTTGCTATAACCTTTTCGAACGACCTGCATTGACGCTTCGCCACTACTGATGGCCCAGCTACCAGCAGCCCATCGCCGTGTGTTGACAACCGTCGTTCCCATACCGATCGCTGCATCCCCAATAACTCGTCCGCCATTCGCGCTCCAGCACATCTGGAGGGAATGCATCAAGGGAGCACCATGGTCACCTCTGCCTCTTTAGCACCATCACAGCACCGTCTGTCCGGCCGATTGGGCGTGGGCGCAATTATTTTCATGGTAGTCGCGGCTGCCGCTCCCCTGACGGTGGTGGCTGGCACCGTTCCATTGGGAATAGCGAACGGCAATGGCGCAAGCTACCCAGCGGCTTATCTCATATGCACGATAATCCTGCTCGCTTTCGCTGTTGGATTCACTGCAATGTCCCGTTCTATCCCTGACGCAGGTGCGTTCGCCTCCTACATCGGCGCTGGCATCGGTAAGAGAGTCGGCACAGGGGCAGCGCTTCTTGCAGTGGCTTCCTACTCCACGATTCAGCTGGCCATCCTCGGCTTCGCTGGACCGACAGTGGCCGGCCTTGTGGCCAGTTACGGTGGACCAGACCTCCAATGGTGGACCTACTCCCTCGCCCTACTTGCACTAACAGCGTTCCTCGGATACCGAAACATCGAACTCTCCGGCAAAATCCTTGGGCTCCTGTTGATAGCTGAAGTAGTGGTGGTGTTGGTCCTCGATATCGTGGTCATCGCACGAGGTGGCGGCCCCGAAGGACTCTCGACGACATGGATGACACCCGGGGCCTTCTTCGAGGGAGCCCCAGGGATTGCCTTGATTTTCGCCGTCAACGGTTACTTCGGATTTGAAGCGGCGGTTATCTTTCGGGACGAAGCACGTAATCCAGAACGCACGATCCCGCGGGCGACCTATGGCGCACTGATGCTAGTCGGCGCCTTCTACGCAATTTCGTCCTGGGCTATCATCTCGGCTTGGGGCGATGGAGGCGCTGTAGCAGAGGCTTCCACTGCCCCCGATTCGATGGTTATCGCCACCGTGGTGACCTACCTAGGTTCTGTAGCCGGAGACATTGTTCTGGTACTGCTAACAACTAGTCTCTTCGCGGCCATCCTGTCGTTCCACAATGTCATATCGCGCTATCTCTTCGACCTTGGACGCACCTCACTTCCCGGCCCCCTGAACCACTCGCATAGCCGCCATGGTTCGCCGCACGTCGCTTCCACCACCACCAGCCTCCTGGGCTTTGTCCTCCTCGGAGTGTGTGCACTCTTCGGCATGGATCCCATCCTCGAGATCTTTACCTGGTTCGTCGGGATTGGTGCGGTCGGCCTACTCACCCTGATGTTGCTGACCTGCATCGCTATAGTCGCCTTCTTCCGACGCAACAGACGGGTCAACGCCTGGCATGGCATTGTCGCACCGCTTCTTGGTGGACTGGGCCTGGCCTGGCTGCTTGGCATGACCCTTGCCAACCTCCCGCTTCTCATCGGCGGATCCTGGGCACTCGCCGGAGTACTCAGCGCCCTCCTTGTCTTGATCTTCGTGCTCGGGGTAATGCTTCCGCATCGCGCGCTTCCGGTCACCTCAGAAGGATGAGCGCATTGGTCAGACATGCTCACAGTCCTGCAACTAACCACCCAAGCGCAACAGGAGTATCAATGAAAGCGGTCAAGAACATTTTCGAACTCGCTCACGAGCTGACTGGTCACAACATCTACGATGTTTCTCC
This sequence comes from Arthrobacter sp. D2-10, assembly GCF_054161285.1. NCBI lineage: Bacteria > Bacillati > Actinomycetota > Actinomycetes > Micrococcales > Micrococcaceae > Arthrobacter > Arthrobacter sp. D2-10. The sequence goes on from NZ_CP096432.1 coordinate 128,673, forward strand.
CGTCCTCGGGCCCGACACACCAATGTTTCTGGTCCACCCAGCCCCTGAGGTTCGCCCAGATGCTCGGTATGAACCCGAGAAAGCTCATTCCGCATCGAACGTTCTGGTGATGTCAGAACACAGCGGGTCCCATGTGGATGCGCCGCTTCACTTTGATCAGGCCGGAAAGACGATGGCTCAAGTGGATGTAGACGCCCTATTTCTGAAGCCATACAAGAAGTACGACTTTTCTCACCTGCAGCCTGAGCCCGGCCAGCTCGTGACCCTCGAAGAACTCCGCGAGTGTGAGCAACGTGAGGGTTTCGATCTTGAACCGGGAGACATCGCAATTCTGGAGTACGGCTGGGATCAGTATCGGCCGGGAATGGCTGCGGGCAAGCCTGAAGGCTGGTGGGGCAGCAACGAGCCGGGCATCACCGCAGAAGCATGTTCATACCTAGCTGACCGCGGTATAACCGCCGTGGCGTCGGACACTGCAGGAGCAGAATGCTCCACGAAGGACGGCCAGATTCTCACCCTGCCAGGACATGACACGTACTTCCTTCCCCGCGGGATCCTCATCATTGAGGGTTTGGAGGGACTCGGACAAGCTCCTGCGCAGGGCCTCTTCGCTGCGTTGCCTTTGAAGATTGCAGATGGCACAGGATCCCCTATTCGTGTCGTTCTTATCGCCTAACGGCTGAGCAGAACCGCCCAGCGGACAACTGAAAGAGTGGAAATTGACTAATACTTACGTCCTACTGCACGGCGCGTGGCGCGGGGCGTGGGCCTGGGGTTCGGTGCCCGACTTCCTAAGCGAAGCCGGGCACCGAGTCATTGCGCCAACGCTTCCTGGGCTGAACGTGGGCGATGACCCCAACGACGCACACCTCGAATCGGTCATCGAAGCGGTCACTGCGATCCTGTCCGCAGAGCGGCCTGAAAGCACCATCGTTGTAGCGCAGGACTGGAGCTCGTTCCCTGCCACAGCTGCGGTAAATCGGATCAACGCCCGACTGAAGCACCTGGTTCACTGGTGTGGTTTCATTCCTAGGGAGGGCAAATCCTTCCTAGATACAATTCCCGTGCCCGACGCGCGGATGTTGTTGGAGAGGGCACAACTGAATGGCGGGGCGGCTGTTAAGGTGCCTTGGAAACGCTGGCGGGAAAATTTCCTTCACACCGCTAGTGACGACACTGCCCGGCTGACATACGACCTTCTCCGCCCTCACCCGTTGAACCTGTTCACCGAGGCGCTGCCCGCCGGCGAAGCACAGCTACCGGAAGTTCAAACAACCTACCTCATCTCCGAACTCGATCGTTCACTCGAGCCCGGACCTGAGTGGTGGGACACAGGGCAGGCCATACGGCTGGACCAGGAGCCAATTCGCTTGCCATTCGACTTTAGCCCTACCTTCACCCACCCGCGTGAGTTCGCAGAGGCACTCTTGGCATTATCTTCATGACGAGGTCCACTGTTGGGCTCAGCCTTGTTCGCCCCCTTCTCACGATCGGAGAAGGGGGCGAAGGCTTTGCTGGGGCCGAGTCGGAAACCGATTGGGGAACAGGTATGTAGCCAGTTGCAGTTCAACCCCACGGATACACGAAAGCTGTGTTCCGGATTCTCCGGAACACAGCTTTCAGTGAGTCCTTATTTCGAGTGGCAGGCGGGGGTCGACTCCGGCAAGTCAAGGGCCGGGTTTCCGTCGAAGAAGCCTGTAGGCTTCAGATGAAAACCCATGTGATGGACCGGCATGACCGGCCAGTCCTCGGGACGCGTAACATGGTGGTGCCCAAAGGTGTACCAGATCACTACGTCTTCGTTACGAAGGGGACGGTCCTGTTCCACCCATTTGGGAAGCCCCTCACCACCGGGGCTCTGGTAGGGGTAATCACCCGCAGCGAAGCGCTCGCTCGGCTCGTACTGGGTCACCCAAAGGTGGTGCGCCGCAAAGCCGGCCCGCTTGAAAGCAGGGGCGTCCTCCTGGAACATATGGATCGCGTTCTCGCCAGGAGCGATTTTGTATCCGACAGGATCACCGACGCGGTTTAGCTCGTCCTCGTTGATGATTTTCCAGTAACGCGCGCGTCGGAGGTCCAAATCCCGCTTGGCCTCCGACTCCCGTGTAATTGGAGTGACCTGAGTGGTCCAAGCGTTGCCGTACAGGTTGTCCGGTCCCGACGGCACCGGATGGCTATCCACCTCGACGACAGTGTTGCGTGGACCGTCGACGGCCATGTCAAGACGCGCATTGAAGAAGTGCTGGTGATGCGGCGCGTATAGGCCAGGAGCGATTTTGGACCCGTGACGGGGTGTCTCGCCCTCACCGTACGCACCCATAGACATGATGCCGGTGAGCTTGACCTCGCACTGAATCGATCCGTCCTGGTAGAAGTACCAGAAGAAGCCGTAATCGTAGTTTGCCAACGTCATGAACTGCGAAACCACCAGTCGGCGCGCACGCCGGACGACGCTCTTGCCGCTACGGAGGTCGGTATGCTTCCATGCAACTCCGAAGTCTTCTTCGTGCATGCAAATGGCATTCTTGACCGTTTGGCCGTTGCCGTCGTTATCGCTCAGCGCCACGTCGAAGTAGTAGATTTCGCCAAGGCAATCGCATCCGAGGGTCAGGCTGTTCGCATTCTTCCCAAGCCCGTCCTCGCCACCGTCAAAGACGCTCTTGCGCACCTGGGTGGGTGCAGTGTCTGCGTAGGGAACGACCATCTCGGAGATCGACAACCTATGGGCGACGGACCGCAGACGTCCTCGGTCCTCATAACCCACGGTGTGAAGAACTAGGCCCTCGCGAGGGGTGAAGCCTACACGGAACCGCCACTTTTGCCACCGCACCTCGTAGCCGTCCACCTCGAAGCTCGGTCCCTCTGGCTGCGTAATTTCAATCGGTTTTAGATCTGTCCGGAGCCCATCAAAATGCGGAATGTTCTCCGGATTCTGAATACCTTCGGGCGTGTAATCACCGGGATGCTTCGGAATATCCACGACGCCATGGTCGGTTACCTCGAGAACCTCACCGCGGTCTAGATCCACCAGGACAGTGAGATTGTCTACAGGGTGCGCATACCCATTCTCATCCTCAGAGTCGCGAACATAAGTCAGGGGGCGATTCAGCCGACGGGATGGTGCATCCTCTTCGGTGAGGTAAGCGCACGGCCATGGTTCAAGCATGACATGCTCGAAGTTGGTCACCCCGCGTTTGCGCATGGCCGCCTGCCAGCGCTCATCGGCCCGCACCAGTCGCTCAACCGTTTCCACGTCTTCGGCCAGCAACCCCGGTTGCGCATCGGGAATATGCTTGAGCGAAAGCACTTTGCCCTCAGTAAGCGAGACTACTGCCTCATAGGTCTTCGCAGCCTTCAAATCTCGAAGAACGATGAAACCACGCCGGTGAAGGAGTGAACCTTCCTCAAAGGCTTGCAGCTCTTCCTTTGTGGGCTCCTGGCGTTCGATGCTGATGAAACGGGCATTCGGGAGCGGCTCGTCACTGTCACGGAAAATGGCCGAGGCGTTCTCAATCTCTGCCGTGCTCAGTGGATCCAGTGGATGCGTGGTCGTCTGGGTTTGAGAAGTAGTAACACTCATGAGTTGATGCCTTCCTTGTTGCTGGTCTTTGACCTGGGTAGCCGAGCAAGTCCTTCGCCCACCCACTGGTGAGAGTCCCCCGGCAGTAGTCCGGGTACCAGTCGCGCTCTCTGACAAACTCGCAGTTTAACCCTAGTTACCCACCTCACATGAGTCAATATCTCGGCGACCGTATCAGTAATGAATCACTATGTGACCGACTTCGTTTCATCACATCGACTGGGAACCGAAGGTGCTCAACTCACTGAGATGATTCTGCACACAGGCTTCGGCACTGTCCTGCAACGCTGCACGTGCCTCGAGAAAGAGTTCATGAGCTTCGTGGCCCATCCATCGTGCAGGCAATAGGTCAGTAGGCAGATCCGGATCTCGGAAGGGAAATTTCCGATAATTTTGGATGAGTCCAGTCCGCTCCAGGAGGGCTTCGGGCGGCGGCACCCGCCCAGAGCGGTAGCGAGGCATCTGACGTCGATATCTGGCCAGGAACTCACCATAGGAGCGATTCAGGGTCTCGAGGTCCCAGCACCGCTGGGCCATATCTCGGTCATACGTCAACCCCTTGGACTGCGCTTGCAGGATATCCAGGCGAACAGCAGCCAAATGCGCAAATTGCTCCTCCACCTTGGATGCCCGGTCATGCGGACTTATCCAAGTGGAAGCGGCAAGAGACCCAAATCCCTGCCAGGATAGTTCCCTGCGCAACTGTTCACGAAGGGCACGCTCGGCCTCCGGTACGTAGTAGATGACCACATGCCAGACTCCCGCCCAACTTCCCGTTAGGTGGTTGAAGATGCGTTCTCTACCTTCATCGAGAATTCGCCAGCTTTTTTCCGTCAGCGAATAGATGACCCCCCTACCGTCAGGATCCGGTTCGGCGGTGAACCAGCCCTCCTTCCGCAGGCGCGAGAGGGTAACCCGAGCAGTGCTGTCACCGACGTCAAACACTTCGAGCAAGGCGATCAGATCTCGTAGCCGAGCCTTTCCTCCGCGGTACCGCAGATAATCGCCGAAGAGATCGATGACTACTCCGCGTGGTTTCAATGACTGCCCTTCCATAAGTTCCCGCGCAGCGATCGCGGCACAGAAATCTTGACTCAAACTATTGACGCCCGTCGTCAAGTTGTATTTTATCGGACAATACACCCCGAGCCACTGGCCCCCACCGAATGCCTTACCGGCGATCCATGCCCCGAGGCCCGAGTGTGGCCGAAGACTGATCGGAACCATCGTGGATGCAATCCATATAGCGTGTGTGAGCTCGGCAGCAGCTGCTGCCGGCTGCACGATGGCGCTCAAACCCCGCGCCTCCGCCTTCGAGATTGCCGCTGCGCTGATCATGGTTGTAGCAATGGTTGACGGCATGATTGGGCCGAATCTTTTGCCGTCAATCGTGTGGGCGCTGATCCTGCTTTTTTCCGCCCTTGCTGCGGCTGCCGTACACCGCTCCACAGTTGGCTGTGACAGCCTGGACGTGCCGCACAATGCCATGACATCACACCGTAGTATCGGCGCAATTCTCATGGCTGGCCTACTGCTCGTTTCCGGCTCTCATCATGATGGGCTGCCGCCCTCTGCCCACGCCGAGCACTCAGGCGGTGTCTTGGAATTGCTGCCGGTAGTCGCTGCGGGAGGGTTTGCTGCCGCAAGCCTCTGGTTCGCTCTCGGACGTCGAGCCACCTATAGGAGCCAGCGCTTTGAGGCCGCGCTCATGGGATTTTCCGTCCTTTTGATGGCCCCGTCGGCGCTGGCCTAGCTGCGGGACTACATCGCACCATCCATGGCGGATGGTCCTACTTGAATAACCGACCTGGCACTAACCATCAAGGAGATAGATTCACTATGGCTCAAACCCGCGATTTGATAATAAAGAACGCCGTTATCCGAACGGTCGACGGGCAGGATTCTGTTCATAATGCAGTGCTGCTCAGCGGTGGCAGAATCGGCGCAGTGGGGACCGAGGAAGCCGTCCGGGCATCCGCTTCACAGGGCGCGGAAGTGCTTGATGCCGTCGGTCGCACAGTTGTTCCCGGCTTCATCGATGCCCATAACCACATGAGCCTAGCCGCCTTCGAGCCCGATTCGGTGGATTGCACAACTCCACCATTGACCACTCTCGACGATGTTCTTCGCACTATTGAGGCGCACTGCAAGGGCCTACCACCCGGCCAGTGGGTGCGCGGCTATGGATTTCATGAATCGAAAGTCAGAGAACAGCGCAATCCAACGCGGTACGAGTTGGACGAAGTGTCACCCAACAACCCCTTCTTCCTCATAGATGCCAGCTGTCACGCTGGCTTCGCCAACAGTGCCGCACTCAGCGCGGTCGGAATAAACGAATGTGTGCCTGATCCTTGGGGCGGCCAGATCGAGCGCGATCTCAAAGGCGTGCCCACCGGCACCCTATTCGAGGCAGCCACCAATCTGCTGCAGTCCGCATCGTGGGAGGCTTACGCCTACCGAGACTGGGACCGAGCTGTCGACCTTCTGGAGGCCAAGGCCAGACAGTTCCTGGCTCTCGGGCTGACCGGCATTGGGGACGCCTGCGTGACCACGAACGCTGCCGAGCTCTACGCTCGCGCCGATGCGACTGGCCGGCTGCCACTGACCTTGCAGCAACTCCACGGTGGCGATCACTTTTTTTCCAAACAGGATTTGCAGAACTCAAATCTGATCGACCGCCTTCGTAGAGATGAAAGCAGCATGCTAAGAGGCGGAACCATGAAGATCTTTGCCGACCGGGCTTTCCCCGATGGTCCTGCAATCCATCAAGTCCACGACGGGTGCAGCAAGCACGTAGGTACCAACTTTTACAGTGCGCAGGAGGTGTATGGTCTGGCCCTGCAGGCTGGAGAGCTGGGCATAAATCTCGCCATTCACGGTATGGGTAACTGTGCGGTCGACATGGTGATGGACGCCTACGAAGCCGTCCGTAGGCAGGCCGGCGATAGCCCGGTTCTTCGACTCGAACACGCTTTCGTTGCCGAGCCTCGGCAGGCTCACCGCATGGCTGAGCTCGGGATGGACGTGGTTGTTAACCCCGGTCTCACATACACCTGGGGAGACGTGTTCTCGCACTGGCGCGGAGAAGGACAAGATCATCTGCGCGTGATACCAGCGCGCAGCTTGCTCGACGCCGGTGTCCGGGTGAGCTTCGCTTCAGACTATCCCTGCGGCGTTGTTTCCCCGGCCGAAATCATGTGGGGAGCGGTGTCCCGCGAGCACTACACGGGTATTTCCATAGATGCCGACGAAGCCGTAACAGCAGCAGAGGCCCTGCGCGCCTATACGATCAACCCTGCAATAGCCTCTGGTCGCGGTAGTGAGGAAGGAAGCATCGAGGTCGGGAAACGCGCCAACCTCCTCGTACTCGACAGAGACCCTGTTACCTGCCCGATCCATGAGTTGAAGGAGATGGCTGTGGATCGTACCTACGTCGACGGTGAACTTGTTCACGAGAGAGACCTGGCACCGCTAGCGCAATGAGAACGGAGGGTGCCTGTCCTCGTAGCAACGAGGACAGGCACCCTCCGTTTCCACGGGTCAGATCCAGCGGGGCGCCGGGTGTTCACCACCCGTGAAGACGAGCCCATGTGCAGGGCGGCCGGCAGCCCAGGCAACCAACTCAGGCAACGCACCAGAAACAATCTTCGGATTCACCGCTGCCGTGTCGCCAATCTCGGTGATGGACGGCGATCCGGAGACTTTCAGAACCAAGCCCGTATCCGCGTCACGCGTCCTCCAGACTGCGGTGATGTCCCTCAGCATTCGCTCCAACACGCCGATCGGGATGTCGGCGAAACCCGCTCCGTTGTCTAGGTCCACCGCGTGAACCCATACTTCCCGTGTGCGCAACCACACCGTTTCGGAAGCAGGAACCTCACGGCCTTGGGCTGTCCTGACAGTGTTCTTCCATGAACGATCCGGCGTGTCACGCCATTCGACGTTGAGGTGTACCGCTGAATGCTCGTAGAGGTGTCGAAGTGCATCAGGCGGGAGGGTCGCACCAAAATCAATCTCATGCTCACGCGCCTCGGGCGACTCATACATGGGCGTTTCGTTACCGGTGTTGGCCCAGTCAATCAGCCGGGCGATGGCGCGGGCGTTGTAACCGATGTGCGCGGCGACGTGAGCACGCGTCCAACCCGGCATGAGCGACGGCTCGTACAATTCAGCGTTAGTGAGTTCTTTGAGTTTGCGGCCGAAGAAAGCGGTGCCGCGGCGGGCCGTCAGCAAGCTCTCCTTCAACCCTGCATCCGTTGTCAGGTCATGGCGCGCTACCATTCGGTACTCCTAGAGGGTTAGGTAAGTTGGAAACCAGGCGAGCTGGTCCACCGCGAGGCTGACGTAAACAATCAGGCCTCCACACCTACGGCGGCCACGGCACGGTTCTGCAGCGTGCCAATCCCATCGATGCTGGTTTCAACCGTTTGCCCCTCGGTGAGGTACCGCTGAGGATTTCGGGCGTGACCGACGCCGCCGGGAGTGCCCGTGATGATGACGTCGCCGGGGTTGAGGGTGATCATGGTGGAGATATAGGAGACGAGGAACTCCGGCCCGTGCACAAGGTCAGCCGTTGATGCCTCTTGCATAATCTCGCCATCGACGACAGTCCGGATAGTGCCGCCCGGCTGCCACTCATCGGATGTCACTAACGACGGTCCCAGCGGCGTAGAGTGTTCCCAGTTCTTCCCCTGGAGCCACTCCTTGGTGCGGAACTGCCAGGAGCGCATCGAAACATCGTTGCAAATGGAAAAACCGGCGATGTAATCTGCCGCGTCGGATTCGGGGATGCGGCGGCCCGACTTCCCAATAATCACCGCTAGTTCCGCTTCCCAGTCGATAGCTGCATCTTCGGCCGGCAGCTCGATGTTGTCGCCAGCACCAATGAGTGTCTCCGCATATTTCGAGAACAGCGTCGGGTATTCCGGCAGTTCCCTGCCCATCTCCAGGATGTGGGTCCGGTAGTTCAGCCCGACACACACTATCTTCGACGGGTTGATAACAACCGGCGCCAGGTCTGACTCGTCATCTTTGCGGGTTGGCCCATCGGCCTCGGCGGCAATGGAACGCCAGTCCGGATGAGCAAGCAGCTGACCGACGTCCGAAAAGCCTGTGATCTGTGTGTAGGTATTGCCGTCCAGGCGGGCAGCTACTGTACCTTTTGGCGTGCGCAAGGTCGCCAGTCTCATTACTTACTCTTCCCTTCAATGAACGTTCGGTTGAAGTTGAGTCGTTCGATGATGGGCTGATCGCCGAATTCGAACAAATCAAACTGTGTTTCTGCTTGCAGGCTGAATGCCGCCCAGGAGGGAACGACGACAAGATCGCCCTTTTCCACTTCGTGGGTATCTCCGTTGATGACGATCCCCCCACGGCCCTCAAACACCTGATAGACACTTGACCCGACTTCGCGGGTCACTGGGGTGTGCGTGCCGGCACGTAGGCGATGGAACTGAGCACGAATAGTAGGCATCACGTCTCCGCCTGTTGTGGGGTTGATGTATCGCACAGCGGCGTGGCCCTGATGAACCGTGGCTGGGTGACCTTCGTCCTCCAACTCGAGTTGGGCGTGGAGGGCGCGGTCGGTGTGTTCCCATCGATAGGCCCCAATTGGCGAACTTACTGTTGCATCCAGGCCAGAGAGCGGGCGTAGGCCTGGATTGGCCCACAGGCGCTCCGACCGGGAAATATCGGGCGTCGATTCGTCCGTCACCCTTTCTGTGCCGAATTCGAAGAACGCAGTGTCGGTGTAGTGCACAAACGGGATATCAAGCCCGTCAATCCAGGCCATCGGCTTGTCGGTCTCGTTGTGGTGCCCGTGGAAGTTCCACCCAGGAGTCAGCAGGAAGTCGCCGCGGGACATCCGGACAGGATCGCCGTTCACGACGGTCCACACCCCCTCGCCCTCCACCACGAACCGAAACGCGTTCTGGGAGTGCCGATGTTCGGGCGCGGTCTCGTGCCCGCCAAGATATTGGATAGCGGCCCATAGCGTGGGAGTTGCGTAGGGCCGACCGCCGAGACCTGGATTGGCCAGGGCTATGGCGCGGCGTTCACCACCCCGGCCGACTGGCACAAGCTCCCCCGCTCGCTCAGCCATGGGAAGCAGAGCATTCCAGCGCCAGACGTGCGGTAAGGCCGAGGGACTCGGGTGCATTGGCATGAGATCACCGATCTCGGTCCACAGGGGAATCAGATTTTCACGGTGGAAGTCGCGATACAGCTGCTCAAGGGCCGCGGCTTCCTCTGGTGTTGGCTCGGCAGCGAGCATCTGGTTTTCGCTCATGAGGGGTGGTCCTTTCTCCATCAATGGTCTTGCATTGGAGACTCTGGTTTGACAGGGCAATTGCGTTCAGATGATCGGGTGGGAGTCAGAGATGCTGGCCCGCTGAGAATTCGGACTGAAGTCGGGCGCTGATATCGGCGCGCAGCTCCTTCTTGTCTATCTTTCCGACTTTGGTGGTCGGCAGCTCACTCACAACGACGAGGCGCTCGGGAATTTTGAATGCTGCGACACCTGCCGACTGGATGGACTCGCGTATCTGGTCCAAGGTCACGTTGCTCCCTGGTTTGGTCGTGATGTAGAGGCACAACCGCTCACCCAGCACCGGATCCGGCATGGCGACAGCGGCGGCCATAGTTACGTCGGAAATTCGATAGACCAGGCTCTCAATCTCCTCTGCGCTGATCTTCTCGCCGCCTCGATTGATCATGTCCTTATCGCGTCCGTGCACTGTTAGATTGCCGTCGGGCCGACGCACGACTATGTCTCCACTGGCATACCAGCCGCCCTCCGAAAAGGCTCGAGCATTAGCTTCCGCTGCGCGGTAGTACCCGCGAGGCGTATAGGGACCGCGCGTCAAGATCGCGCCTGGCTCGCCATCTGGTACGTCTCTGCCTGCTTCATCAACCACGCGGATTTCGTCCCCGTCCGACACGGGGCGCCCTTGGGTGGTACAGATGACTTCGTCGGGGTCGTCTAGGCGGGTCATGTTGATGAGACCTTCGGCCATGCCGAACACCTGTTGCAGGGTGGCCCCAAGGACCGGATGTACCTTTCTCGCTATCTCATCGGGAAGGCGCGATCCTCCGACCTGCAGTACACGTAGCTTAAGTTGATGCCTTGGGTGGCTTTCCTGCTGGAATTCAACCCATCTCTGTGCAACGGCGGGAACAGCCGCTGCTACGGTCACTCCCTCCTGCACCATCGCTTCGAAAGCACGCTTCGGTTCTGGACTCGGCAACATCACCGTTCGGCCGCCAACAAAGAGCGCCCCGAGGATACCGGGGCAGGCTAACGCGAAGTTATGACTTGCAGGAAGCGTGCCGAGATAAACAGAGTCCTCGTGCAGGTCCGCTACCTCCGAGCACGCACGAATGTTGTAGGAATAGTCGTTGTGTGTGCGATTGATCAATTTGGGCAGGCCAGTGGTACCACCGGACAGAAGAAAGCACGCCGGGCTGTCCGGCGAGGGGGCGGCGTCATCGAGTCGCCGGCGAGCTCCGGCTGGGTCCGATCCGGGCGCCAGCAGCGGGTCGAGGGCTATTGTACCAGTGTCAGGTTCGCCGCTGACCAGGATGAAGTCGATTGTGCTGACCGAAGCCTGGATTTCCCGTGCCAGCTTGCGGTGGTCGAAGTCCTTAATGATGTCCGGAACAATAACTGCCCGAGATTCGGATAGCTCGGACAGGAATGTCAACTCGTGCCGGCGGTGCGCGGGCAGCGCCATGACGGGCACGATTCCGGCGCGAAAGCACGCCAACGTGAGGACAACGAACTGCCAGCTGTTCGGCAGCTGCACCATCACCCGATCGTCGGGACGGAGGCCCAGAGAGAGCAAACGCTCTGCGGCGGCGTCCATACGGTTCGCTAATTCGCCATAGGTCAGACGGGTTTCTCCGTCTACCAAGGCTGTTTTGAGCGGCAGGCGGTCAGCGATGTCGTGAAGGTAGTCTCCCAGGGGGCGATCCTGCCAGTACCCTTTAGCCCGGAATTCTGCGGCCAGTTCGCGCGGCCATGGGACCGTTCCAGTACACGTATGCGACGGCATTAGCACTTCTCCTTGTTCGTGATGATGACCGCGTCGAGAGCCACCAGCCCGTCCTCGGTGAGCCGTAGGGGGTTGATCTCGATGTCGGAGATCTGCGGGTTGCCCTCAAGAACGGCTCCGAGTTGGAGGATTCGCTCCGCTAGTGCGCTGGTATCAAGGGTTGGACCACCCCTGAAGCCGCGCAAGAGTTCATTAGCTGCAAGTTCTTCAGGCATGGCGCTTACTGATCGACGGGACGCCGGCAGTGAGCGGATCGTGGAGTCGGCGAATACCTCGGTTGCTACTCCACCCAGGCCAAGGACGGCAACCGGCCCGAAGACCGGGTCGCGCCGTACACCGAGTACCAGGTCGATCCCTTTGCTTGCCATTGCCTCGACCAGGAACTGGCGGGCACCGATGGCCTCGAGCGCGTTGATGGCGGCGTCGAGAGCTTCTACGTTCGAAACACCAAGATGAACTCCACCGATGTCGGTCTTGTGAAGCACTTCGGAGTCGAGCAGCTTCACCACGACCGGGCCGTCGAGAGCCTCAAAGGCGGCTCGCGCCTCATCGCGGGTGGTGCAAACATGACGCGGCGGTGTTGTGAATCCTAGATCGTCCAACAAGTCCTTTGCGTTTGCCTCATGCCATACTGCGGAGGCGTCCACCTTCCGTCCGAGGGATTGATGAACGTCGTCATCATCGCGGAGGTACTGCAATCTAGCATCAACAGCCAGGGCGGAAAGGCCGCGTGCGAGGGCGGAAGGCCCAACCAGCAAGGGAACGCCGGCTTTGAAGGCGGATTCCCCCGCTTCGCGTACTTCGCCCTCGGGCCCATCTACACCAACTAGCACAGGTAGCTCGGCGAGAATACCCGAAGCTGTGACTGCTTCCGGCAAAGAGATCACAGGTTCGGTGATGCCGTAAACACCCACCATGTCGATTGCTTCATCCGCGGCGACCGCTTGAAGCACCGTTTCATATCCTGGGCCCGGACGTCCCGTATCGACCGGATTCGCTTGGAAGGTCAGGGGGGGCAGCACCTCTCCGATCCGGTTGAGGGCAGCCTCGCCCAGCCGTGGTAAGTCCACACCAGCGGTGCCCAGGTGATCGGCGACGAGAAGGCCGGGGCCGGCCTGACCTGTCACTAATCCCGCCGCGGCCTTGGCGGCAGGCCTGCTGCGACGGCCCGACAGGGCGGTTGCTGCATCAATCAACTGCAGCTCGTCGTCAACCACAACCGCTCCAGCTTGACGCAGAACGGCACGGGTGGTCTTCCAGGAAGTAGCTAGCGCTCCCGTATGCGACTGAGCGAATTCCGAGACATCAGAGCGTCCGACCACCAGAGCAACCACAGGCTTGCGCAGACTCAGTTGGCGAACCGACTCAAGCAATCTCGGGCCGTCCGATACCGTCTCCAGATGCAGGACAACGACCCGCGTCGCTTCGTCATGGGCAAGATAGTCCAGCACCTCGGGAGCCGTGATATCAAGTCCTGCGCCGATCCCTATTCCCAAGCTGACGCCCACTCCTGCACGTTGCAGATGGAATGCCAACACATGATTGATGCCGCCGCTTGCCGCGACCACAGCAACGGAACCTGGCCCCAGTTCGGCTACTCCGGGTACGAAGCTAGCGCGCAAGGATCGGCGTGGCACAAAGAACCCTGAAGTGTTCGGACCCAAAAGCCGGATGCCTGTGTCGGCGACGGCCTCGCGAACCTGCCGATCGTATTCGTCACCTACACCACCCGCTTCAGCAAATCCGCCTGAACAAACCAGCGCGGCCCGAACTCCTTGAACCGCACTGTCGCGTAGGACCTGTGCAGTTGCTGCTGCGGGGACACACAACACGGCCAGGTCAATGGGCGACTCAGCGCTAGCGGCCGCCGCGGCGATACTAGTGTGCAGCCCGTCCCCGCCGCGGCTGTTGACGAGATGCACTTGCGGACCATAGGCCGTCAGAGATTCAGCCATCACGGCGCCCAACTTGCCGGGGGTAGCCGAGGCCCCGACAACGACGACGCCAGACGGTTCGAAAAGGCATGCCAGATCAGCCACGGAGGGCCTCCTCGTGCATAGAAGCCATTTTGGGGCTTGCGACAGCGTCGGCCCGACCGGACAACACCAGCGTTTCGGTCAACGCCTCATCTTCGTTGTCCACGATGATGGCTGGAATGCCGAGTCCGATACGCACTTCCTCCGACACTAGGGTTCTGGTGAGCGGTGTACCGCCTCGGATGATGGCCGCTGCGGCATGACTCAATGGCGCGCGTGCCACTACCTCCTTCACTCCCTCTTCGGCCCCAGGCGCTTCAAGAAGAATCGCCGATTGCACCGAACCGGGTTCAGCGGCTATCGGCACATTTGTCCCCTTATCGTCGATGAGTCGAATCGGTGCCCCGTCGTCGTCGTGCTCCAGGTGGAGCTGGCGAGTGGAGAACTGCACGCCACCGACATTCAGCGGCGTGAGCAGGGCTTCAGAGCCATGCTCAGTCCGCCACTCATTGCGAGTTGCCTCAACAAGACTGGGATCGCGCTTGAGAATCCTGTCGATGCCGATGCTTCGAGAGAAGAAGTGGAAGGCAAACTGCGAGGGCGAAAATGCATCGTAGTACCGCCCGAAGTGCTCCCACCAGCTGAGCCCACCACTCGCGGCGGTCTGAATCTTGCCTACCTGAGGTTCCCGCTCGGCCTGGTAGGAGCTGAATGCGGAGGAAAGGTCTCCTGGCTGCGAGGCAATCTCCCGCGCAAGCACAATGGCGTCTTCCATCGCCATCTTGGTGCCCGATCCCACGGAGAAGTGGGCGGTATGGACAGCATCACCAAGAAACACGACATTGCCATGATGCCAGGTGGTGGTACGGCGGGTCCTGAAGGTACCCCATCGTGAGTTATTGGCAACTATCTCGCCGCCTTCGATGTCCATCGCAAAAAGCTCTTCGAGGAAGGTCCGGGTCTTCTCGTCGGAGCGTCCGGGCGGCTGAGTCACGTCGAACTCGTCGAGTCCGGCGCGCAGCCAAGTGGCCTCGTCAGTCTCAACAATGAAGGTGCTTAGTTCGTCGTTGATGGGATACGCGTGAGCTGCGAAGTTGCCGTACTCACTCTTCCGATGGATGAAGGTCAGCCCATCGAATAGATGCGTCGTTCCGAACCAGATGAACTTCGCCTGAGCCGAATCGGCAGTATGGCCAAGGTGTTCACTGAGCTGCTCCCGCGTTCGAGAATTTGCACCGTCAGCTCCCACTATGACGTCGTATCTTGCTCCCAACTGAAGCAGCGAAGGAGCCTCTTGGCCAAAGTGAAGGATGACACCGGCCTCAGCGGCCCGTTCCTGCAGAAGCGGCAAGAGTGTGCGACGGTGAATTGCTGCCATTCCATTGCCGCAGAAGGGAAATCTCTGGCCCTTGAGCCGAACCTCGATGGTGTCCCAGTGCTTCCCAAAGTCGTTCAGACCGTTGCGCAGCACGGGATCCGCTTCATTGATGGCGTTGAGGGTAGCGTCGGAGAAAACGACACCAAACCCGAAGGCATCTGTCGCAAGGTTTCGCTCGTAGAGCTCGACCTCCGCTTCAGGCATCTGTCGCTTCAGAAGGGTAGAGAAGAACAGGCCGCCCGGGCCTCCGCCGATGCAGGCAACTCGGATCGTCATGGTGGATCGCTTTCTTGGATGGTCCCGATGTGATCTATCGCTCACATAAGAGTAACAAAAAAACGTCTGCCAACAATACTTCGTTGCATTTTTCCTGCGGGCGTCCCCCGGTTCCTTGCGGTAAGGCGTGGCCGGCTACATTTCCAGCGGCGGCGATGTGACAAACGGCGTCCCCATTGCCGCTTCCACGTGAGCTATGGCTTGCGGAGCTAACTGTGCGTGAAGCCGACGGAAGAGTGCGTAGGCTTCGCGACCCGGCCAGTTGGCAGGTTCAAGCTCTTTCGGAAGTTCCGGGTCTCGGAAGGCAAATCGCCGCGCTTCACCGACCAAGAGGGTTCGAAGCTCGACTGCCTCGTGCCCAGGGCGCACCGCGTTCTGCTTCGGGTCGTCAAACATCTGGTAGTTGCTGATGAACCGCTCGTAGTCCTCGGCTAAGCCCTGCAAATCCCAGCACTGCTCAGCCAAGCCCCGATCATCAGTGATGGATTCCGTTCCCGACCAAAGGACAGTTATCTCTGCTTTCGGATGTCTTTGAATCAGCTGGCGAGCTGGCGCCATCCGGTCATGAGCTGCAAGCCAGACGGAAGGAGATAATTGACCGAAACCAAGCCAAGCAAGGTTCTTCCTCAAGGCATCACGAGTTGGGCGAGCGGCTTCCGGCACTTGGTACAGGACCATGGTCCAACGTCCGCCCCATGTGTCATCCTCGCGCTGGAAGATGCGCTCTCTTCCGTCCACTAGGACCTGCATCATGCTCTCGGAGAGCGTGTAGATGGTTTCCCTGCCCTCCCGACGAGTCGAGAACCAGCCTTCCTTCTTCAACCTCGACATCGTTACGCGGGTACTCGAGGCCTCGATATTGAAGATATTAAGCAATTGCGAAAGCGCGCCCAGGCGAACCTCCCCATTCGAGTAACGGAAGTAGTCTCCGAATAGGTCCAAAATAAGGGAGCGGGGTGTCGGTGCCATCGCCTTCTTTCCGGTCAACCATTGCGTCCTGGGCAGAAGTAACACTATCGCCACGACTACTTGCCGGTTGTCACTGTTGGACGGCAGGGGAACGCTTCAGCGTGCGCGCGTCGAACGCGCAGCGATGGTCAAAGACTTCTTCAGACCCTGGTTAACAACGTAGGAGGTTACGCCGATGCAGGTCCTGGTAACGCTAACCGAGTGATGAACTATTCGCACAACCTCGTGCTCAAGGAACATCCTTCGTTGCGTGCGCTGAACCGAAATGCTCATCGTCGGCTGCACATTCTGATCCCAGCGGTTCAGGGAGCGTGTTGACGTCCTACACTCGCTTCTCGAAACGGTGGCTACGAATCTATTTCTCCCTCGTCATAATCCAGTCGGCCTTTCTCAAACGGCTCCTTGCAGAGTTGAACACTGAAGCTGCTCAACTCCCGTGACTTCATCGTTCATGTTCTTAAGCAGTCACTGCGTCCTCTGGGGCGGTGGCCCTGAATGTTCACAGGTGATGAGCGAACTCGACTGACGTACGGCGCAAAGATCGTATCTCGCTTCGCTGGCGTGCACTTCACGGCAGCGATACCACCGTCGCTTCACAAGGTGCAATCGATAGACCATCGCGGTTTCCGAGACTATGAGCATGTACCACTACCCATGACGGCGCCATCTACCCTGAGGCGCTTGCAGTCACCGCCCGCCCCTGCATGCTGGCTGATCAACTGGTATTCAGCCCTTACCCCACGCGCGATAACGCCCTAGTGACCCCAAACTCAACTCGATGAGGAGTTGTCCCGACATAGTGGCGGCGAGAATCACCAAAGCACCTTCTGACTGAGGATGTGCCGGTCCTCGCCTTGACTATCAGGCCGCTTCATAGCACCGCCCGCTAATCATCACCTGAGCGTACGTTGCAGAGGCAGTGTTAAACGTGTGACCTCCGGAGGAAGCGAACGCCGGCTATGCGCTTCCCCCGGAGGCCGTTCTCTCGGGGCCGACTACGAGTCGTGCCCCTTTTAGCTCTTGAGGATTCCGTCCGCCCGCAGTTTCGCTCGCACCTCTGTGAGGTCTCGTCCTTCCAACGCGAACGCATTGAAACGCGGCTTGCGGAACGTGATCCATGCGACCGCAGCACCAATTCCTGCAACTGCTGCAAGGAGACCGTACATAAGCTGCGGTGTTGTGAGGAGTGCGGGGGTGAAGACGGCGAGTGACGCTGCAAGGATGCGAGCTACAGCGAGGACGGCGCCCTGAGTTGAGGAGCGCAGGAGGGTGGGAAATGACTCTTGCGTCCAGATTTTCATGATCGCTTCGAATGCGAACGCGATCCCGACGAGTTCCAGAACCATGTTCAGAATGAGGGTGGTGAGCGAGAACCCGAAAACGGCAGGGATGGCATAGGCCACAACGAAGGCCACGCCGCCTACGAGGAAGTAGTTCATGCGATATTTGGTGTCCGCAATTCGCATAAACCAGAGAGAAAAGAGCACCCCGACGGGGATGGACAGAAGGCCAATGATTGAGAATAGTTGCACCGACAATCCCACAACGTTGACCGCGATGTAGGCGCCGAACTGACCGGTGGTGTTCGCGGCGAGGTTGGTCAGAGCGTAGAACGCTATGAGGGCGAGAAACGGTACGAGGTAGAGGCGCTGGGAGACTACGTCTTTCAACCCGCTGCGTTCCGCTCGGACTGTGTGAGCGCCGGCGCCTTTCTCCTCCCTGGCTGTGGTCCAGACCGATGACTCCGGGATGGTCAGGCGCAGGAGAAGGACAATAAGCGCGATCACGGTGACGTGGCCGAAAATGATTTGCCCACCGAGGCGGCCCATCTCGCCGACGAAGACTCCTAGGAGCACCGCGGCCCCGATTCCTCCGAGCCAGAGTATCTGGGAGAGTCCGATGAGTTTGCCGCGGTTGTGGTCGTTAGCGGCTTCAGAGATGGTTGCCAGTGATACCGGAAGATCGGCGCCGCTGCCTAGGCCGACCATGATGCTTCCGAGGAGGAGCCATGTGAAGTCCCCGCTGAACACGAGCATTCCGGAGCCGATGATGATGACAGCCATGGTGATGATGAAGACTGACCGACGGCCGAAAAGGTCGCCGAGGCGTCCCCCGACGAGAGCACCGATGGCTATTGAGAAAGTCAAGGCCCCTGAGAGCACCCCGATCTGATTTCCTGAGAGTCCTACGGACTGCTGATACAGCACCAAGGCAGAACCTGAACCTGCTATTGCCGCCGCATCAATGTACGACGCCATGCCTGCCACGATGGCGACCCACCATGGGTTCGGAGTACGGGGCTTTGGACGGGAGGAAGTAGACACCATGTTCTCCTTCGAACAATGACGGCCGGCGGGCCGGGTGATGAAACGATTCAGACGCGATCAGCGTACGATGATTCAGACCGATAAGCAATAATAATGAACGAAGAACTTCATTTTTGAAAGCATATGGTGTCCTTTGGACACTATGTCGGGCATAATGTCACTACGCGCGCGTTGCCACCCGCAACGACCCGACCGCGCGCAGATTTGCCAGGCCGCGCGACTGAGAAGAAACGTCGAACGCGATAATCATTCGAAGGGGAATGCCATGTCTATGGAGAATCTGAAGCGTGAGTTGCGCATCCCGGGCATCGAGTACCGGCCGGAAGTGCGGTGGTGGTTGGCTGAGGGCTTTCATACGACTCCTACTCTGCGGGCAGAAGTTGCGGCCGCCTATGAACTGGGCTTTGGCGGGATGGAGTTCCTCGCTATGGACGTCGACGGAATCGATCATGCCCGTTACGGCTGGGGGTCCGAGGAGTGGGCGCGAACGTCACAGGTTGTTGTCGAAGAAACGACTAGGCGCGGTATGGCGGTCAGCTTCACCTCCGGGACAAATTGGGCGAATGCGAATCTGCCGACTATCAACCCGGAGCATCCCGCCGCATCCAAAGAGCTCAACGTCGCAGTCGAAAGAATAAGTGGCGGCCTCTCCCGCTCTGGGCCTTTGCGGCGAGTAGACCCGAATAAACCCATGGCACCGATGGTCCCGCCCGTCGAGCGTGGTCCGATCAGCGACGTGACTCTGGTCGCAGTTATCGCGGCCCCACTGGTGGGTAGCACGGAGCGGGGCGTAGTCCTGGATGCTGAACGGATCATCGATCTGACCAATTTGGTTCGCCAAGAATGCCTCGATTGGACCGCTCCCAACAGCGGTGAGTGGCAAATCTTCACCTATTGGATCCATGGAACAGGGCAGACGGCGTCTCCCTCTGCAAGCGTCAATTACGCAGTGAACTACCTCGATCCTGATGGAGTTGAGGCTGTCATAGATTACTGGGAGTCCTCAGTTCTCACGCCTGAACTTCGCCAGCAGTTAGATGCAAACCCGCGTACACAGATGTACATGGATTCTCTCGAGCTGGCCACCTTCGGGGCCGGTGGTCTTCTCTGGGGCCGTACCCTCTGCAATGAGTTCGCAGCGCGAAGAGGCTACGACGTCCGACCGTGGCTTCCGTTCCTGACCTGCACTCCCCAGTCACTGACCGGTGGGACCGTCTTTCACAACGAACCGCTGCCCGAGCAACAAGTGACTGTGGACAAGGTCCGTTTCGATCTTGTCCACACCTTTACCGATCTCTACATCGAAAACATGCTTCGACCTCTAGCCCACTTCTTGCATGAACAAGGCATCGAGCTCCGAGCAGAGATCAGCTATGGAATGCCCTTCGAACTCACCCGGCCCGGACCGGAGGTCGACGGGATCGAAACCGAATCCTTCGAGTTCGGTTCACAGATCGATGCCTACCGCTTGATGGCCGGGCCAGCACATCTATTCGGCAAGCAATACTCTTCAGAGACTGGTGCCACCACCCGAAACCATATGCTGGACCATCGCTTCTATGACCAGATCATTGCAACGCAACTCGCCGCAGGTGTCACCAAGACAGTCCTGCATGGCTTTGCTAGCACGGCCGGCGCCGAAGGGGCGACGCACTGGCCAGGGCACGAGGGTATGTGGGCGATGTTCTCTGAGCGATTCGATACCCGCCAGCCTTCCTGCGAGTTTTACCCCTTGTGGGCCTCCGCTCTCGGTCGGTACCAGCTCGTCCTTAGGCGCGGGAAGCCTCGCGTTGACATCGGAATCCTCCGCACTGATCACTTCGTTGATGCCCACTCCGGTTTGGTTTACCGCGACGATAAAGGAAACAGGCTGCTTGAAGAGGACTCCTATGGCCGCAGGTGGATGCGTGACCGACAGAACCATTGGTGGCAGGACCTTGGCATGCAGGACGCCGGGTGGACCTACGAGTTCTTCGACGGTGAGCTGCTCCTGCGGAAGGACGTGTCCTTCACCGACGGCCTCGTACAACCTGAAGGCCCTGGCTATCAGGCCCTGATTGTCTATCAGGAAGCCCTCGATCCGGACGTCGCCTCACAGCTACTACAGTGGGCACGAGATGGTCTCAGGGTCCTCATCGTGAATGGCGCGAGGGAACTCAAGGTACTCCTCACCAATGAGTACGTCATCCATGAACAAGCGGCAGCCCGCACACCAGGCCTAGATGGGCGCGACGCTGAACTGGCGAGCACGCTAAATGAGTTGCGCGGCCTTCCCAACGTTGCAGAGGTTGCTGCGCCCAGCAGCACCTTAGGGGCTCTGCGTGACCTGGGCGTAAGAGGGCGCGCAGAGTTCTTAAACGAGAACAGGAACGTCCTATCACACCTGCGCGAGGACGGGGATCTTGCCCACCTGTACCTCTACCATTTTCTATACGAAACAGGGCAACCAACTACGGTGGAAGTCGCCCTTCAGGGTGGCGGAGATGTGTACCGTGTTGATGCTTGGACTGGGCGCGTACGACCCCATGCCGAAACCAAGGCGAACGGCGCCAGGACTGTCATTACCGTGACCTTGCACCCTGGCGAAACGGCTCTCTTTACTTTGGACCGTTCGGCACCACCTGTGCAGCGGGTGGCTTCCACCAAGGTCGAGACCGTTGCGTCGTTGCTGACCTGGACCACTTCGGTTGAGAGTTGGGACGCCGGAGAGTCGACAGAAGTCCACGTCGAGGATCGGGGGCTCGGGTACGAGACCCGCGAGGTGCGCCCCACCACGGAGATCAGCCGGCTGGAGGCAGGATCTGGAGCACTGCGCCCATGGTGCGACATCCCAGAGGTTGGCCCGGAGGTATCGGGTGTGGGCGAGTACCGTGCCACCTTCACTCTCTCGGAGGCTGTGGCCCCTTCCGACCGGTACGTGCTTGACCTCGGTTCCACAGCTGGCGGTCTCGGCTCCGTGCACGTCAACGACGGCATGGTCACGGGATTCGACACTTCTCACCCTGTCGTTGACGTCAGCGCCGATGTGCGATCTGGTCAGAACACGGTAGTGATCCGCGTTGCCAGTTCCCTCAACAATCGCCTCATCGCCCGCGGCTACTACGACTCGGTGTTGGATCTCGCCTCCTTAATCGGTGAGCATCAGCCGGCACCACCGCCCGTGGGTGTGCGAGCTCATGGGCTCCTGGGACCGGTGCATCTTATCCGCGAGCGAGGTTGAGTATTCCTCTCGCTACTGGGGATGAATGCCTGCCAGTAGAACGCAACCCGTACGGTAGAAGTGCAAGGTAAGCAACAAACAAGGAAGTCGAGGCGGCAGTGACAGATACTCAAGTGCGGGAACTTGCCCACGGGGACTACACCCCGGCTGGCGGACTTGATCCGCTGAACCTTGTCGTGTCGATTTCCTCCATCATCCACCACGCGGACAGCCTGGCAGTCAGACGACGGGTGATGTCAGCTGTTCGGTTTCCCGCCGAGGACGTCCCGATGTTCCTCGTGGTCAATCAGCTGTCCTATCACGGTGCTATGCGGCCCAGCGATGTGGCGGACATGCTCAACACCTCACGGGCGAATCTCACTAAGATCACGCATCGCTTGGTTGGCCTAGGGCTCGTTGTGCGACACCCCGACCCGCATGATGCGCGTAGCGCTCTTCTAGCTCTCACGACTGAGGGACGTGAGATAGGTGAACGGATCATCGCGCATAATCAACGTTTCCTCGATGAACTGCTCGCTGACTGGAGCGAGGAAGAAGTTGCGACGCTGAAGCGGATGCTGGCCAGACTCGCCCGCCAATGGTCTGCCCCTCCCCTGCTGCGGTCCCAGGCCGCGCTCCCTGCGCGCCTTATCGCCGGGAAGTAGTCCGCCACCGCTTCTTTGCACGACGAGAGAGGACAGGGACTACCGCGAAGGTAGTTCCTGTCCTCTCGCAAGGGACCTTTACTCTGACACGGCCAATTCCTCGGAGCGCCCACCGATCTGTATGGCCACGACGATGAGTACGAGCACGAGCAGACTTGCCGAAAGGCCGTCGAAGGCGACCATCGCGAGGACGGGCCCGGCGAGGGCGCCGCCGACTGCACCAGCGGTGTTCATCAACGCATCGGATAGACCCTGGACCTGCGGACGCTGCCCGAGGGGTACCGACTGGGTCAGCAGAGTCGAACCGGCAACGGTGGAAGCGGACCAGCCGACCCCTAGGAGGATTAGGCTGACGGTGACGCCGGTCATCGAATCCGCCGCGAGAAGCCCAACGATGAGGGCCGCCGCAAGCAGCATTTGGCCCAACAGGACGACGGCCCGTCCACCCCAGCGGTCCGTGAACCAGCCGAACAAGGGTGCCAGCGCATACATCCCCGCCAGGTGCAAGCTGATGGTGACGCCGACAAGGGTGAGAGTGGACCCGTGTCCGGTCATGTGAACCGGGGTCATGCCCATCAACGCGACCATGACAGCGTGCGATAAGGCGATCGTGGCAGTAGCCCGTCGAGCCAACGGGTTGGCTCGAAGGATCGACATCCCTCCAGCGGGACGCACTTCCGGAATCGCGGCTTGGGTTATGGGACTACCCGCTGCGGTCAGCAACGGGTCGGGGCGGAGACTGATCAGGTACACGGCGATGCCGGCGATTTGGGCCAGGACACTGATCGCGAAGCCTCCCGTCATGGAGGGAAGCCCTACCCACGCACCCAACGCCTCACCGGGCTCGAAGAGGTTTGGCCCGAGTACCACACCGAAGGTTGTGGACCACACCACGAGCGAGAGATCCCGCCCTCGAGTCGAATCCGCAGCGAGGTCGGTCGCGGCGAACCGGGCCTGCAGGTTCAGAGCTGCCGCAGCCCCCATCAAGGTCAGCCCGATCAGGATGAGCGGGAAGTTCGAGAGGAAGGCTGCGGCGATGACCAGCAGGCCGCCAAGGGTCGCGACCGCCGCGCCAGTGGAGAGCGAGATGCGCCGGCCCCTCGCACTGGCGAGCCGGGCTAGCGGAATGGCAAACAGAGCAGCGCCGAGAGTTCCGGTGGTCGCTGCCATCCCTGACCAGGCCTCGGACCCCGATACCTGGACGATGAGCAGCGCGCCGAGGCTTAGAGTTGCGCCCGTTCCGATGCCGCCGAGTATCTGACCGACGGACAGTGCGGTCACGACCCTGCGCTGAAGTTTGCGTGTGTCGGCCCTATGGGTGTCGGCCCGCACCTGAAGGGTTGCTTGGCTCATCAGAAAATCATCTGCTCTCCGTCAGCCGGTACGTGGACCAGGTCGGAGATTCCGTTCTCTGCTGCGAGGTCACGCACCTGCGCACGGGTGACGACGCAGTGATTGAGAGCTTCCATGTGCACGGCGATAATCTGCGCGGTGGGAAGCGCTTCGTGGACCCGAAGGACATCCTCTGCGCCCATGATGATCGCGTCCCCCCCAATCCAGGTCGCCTCACCGGTATTGAGGACAACGAGGTCGGGCTTGTGCTCATCTAGGGCCGTCACTACACCCTGGTGCCAGACCGTGTCGCCAGCGACATAGATGGAAGGCTCACCGGGTGATTCCAGGACGAAGCCGCTGACCGATCCCATGCCTGGGTTCTCGGCCATGAACTCATCCGATCCGTGCTGACCGTCAGTGCGGGTGACAGTTACTTTGCCGAGCGTGACCGGTGAATCCATGACAATGGCGTTGATGAAACCGATGTCTGCGAGCATGTGCGCATCGCTGCCGTTTTGCACGACGATGGGAACCTCACGGGGAAGCAGCGACGCAGCAGCCTCATCCCAGTGGTCAGGATGCGAATGCGTCACTATCACCGCATCGACGGACAGGAGCTCCGCCAGCGGCGTCTTCAGATCCACCAACGGGTTGCGGTTCTTATTCTCGACGATGGTCGGTGCCGCCATACTGGAACCTTTAGCGCCCAGCATGGGGTCAACGAGTATGCGCATTCCTGCCGTCTCAACGAGCATGGTGGCATTGCGGACGTGGGTGATTTTCACAGGTTCCCTCTCGGATGGGGTTACCTTCATACCGTTTCTCACGGGAAGGTGTCGTATGTTCCATGAGAGACTGTATCCTCTTCTCATGGATAGCGCAAACATGTACCATGAGAACATGCCTTCGCCGCTTCCAATCGCCGACCTGATGCCCCCTGCCCCCGGGGAGAAAGCTCATTCATCCCTGGCCCTGGCAAACAGTTCGGGCCGAAGGGACGACCCGGAAGAGGGGGATCTCTTGATCGCCCCCGAGCGGGCGACGCGGTGGATGATTGAGCAGGGCCTCACCGCCTCTGACGTGCAGTTGTACGACTATTGCAGCAACCGTCTTCGGGATTTCCGGCACTCGGTGCGAGAGGTTCTCGGTGCAGCCGCAAACGGAATATCACCTGATGTTCATGCGATAGCCGCCATCAACGCCGCCATGACTCAGGTCCCCTCCGTCACCCTGCTCCGATGGGCATCAGCTGATGGCTTTTACGGTCAACAGAAATACGCGGAAACGCAGGCCGTCGAACACGCATTGTCTGCGATCGCGACAGACGTGGTGGACGTCCTGACAGGTGATGAAAAACAACTACTCGCGCAATGTGCGGACCCCTCATGCGGCCGTTTCCTACTACGAACTCACCCACGCCGGCAATGGTGCTCGAATCGTTGCGGAGACAGGGTGCGGGCAGCTCGGGCATACGCTAAAAGGACTCTAAGTCCAATCGCCTTGGTACAAAGCGACTAGCACAGATGCTTGGCTCAGGCGTCCGACGAAGAGTACACAAAGCTCAGCCTGCAACCACTGACAGCCCTCACTTATGCTCTCGTGGGCAGGCAGAAGCCGTTCTAACATCGCTCGCCGGTGGACCCACGCCAGACCGGATGGATTCTCGGCGTAGCATAGTCAAGTTGTGCCTCCTTGAACAACTTCTCCTTCTAGCACTCCCCGCTCATCAAATACCTCGGGCCCAAGGCCACCTGCAACGGAATCGGCAAGCATCTCAACGAAGTCGGCCCTCCAGTAAGCTATCGTCGTTAGTCGCGGGGAGACTTGCGTGGCAATGGGAGTGTCATCCATTCCTATGAAACCTAGATCACCGGGAACGTCGCGGCCGAGCGCGTGGGCCGCTCCTAGCGCGGCGGCTGCTGTGTCGTCGTTGTAGCAGGCTACGCCGGTGCTGTGAGGAAGGGCGGTGAGAGCCCGTAGATCAGCGTCCGCACGCAGCTCCAGCGAAAGAACCTGCATCTGAGGTAATCCGGCGTCCCGACACGCTTCCCGCGCGCCGCTTTCTCGTGCTCGCATCATCACGTCGTTCTGAGCTTCTGCAAGCCGAGCGTATGCGATGTCTGTATAACCTCGCCCCAGCAAATGCTCCACCTGGATGCGGCCAACCCGCCACTGCGAACCCCCGGAGCCGGATACGGCACCCGCAAAATCGTATACGTGCACCCCGGAGTTCTCGAGCACCCTGCGCTCCGCGTGTGTGAGCTCAGCGAGGGCGAGAAAGGTGCGGGGGCGAAGCGAACGCACTATCGAACTGAACGAGTCAAGAGAAGGCGAAGATGCGCGAAAGAGCAGAGACAGCCCCCGTGCCGCCAATGCATCCGTGAGGCCGGCCATCTCCGTCCCCATCAAGCCGTTAGGGGCAGACGGCAATGAAGCAATGACCAAGTCGCTTTCGCCACGCACCAAACTACGTCCGGCAGCCTGCGGCACGTAGCCAAGATCACGGACCGCATTACGCACGGCTAATTGCACCGGTCCGCTGAAGCGGTCGGCATGCCCATTGAGGATGTAGCTGACAGTGGAGCGGGACACTCCAGCCCGCCTCGCTACATCCTCGCTCGTAACCATTCCGCGTTCGGCTCCTTCTCCCTCTTAAACCAAGGCCTAAACTTCTGACCGCTCGACTTTTGCAGTGCAGTCATACTACAGTCTCTGTTCACGCGTGTGATTCACACGTGTGAATTCAGATTAAGGAGTACTCAATGACGAGTCGCAAGCCCATTACGGTCCCACTGGACGTGACGGAGCCAGCTGTCCGACTTATTACTGAAGATGCTGCATCTCCGGTGGAACCGACATCGATAGGGAGATGGCTATGGGTCGTGTATCCGCTGGCGATGGCTGCCATAAATGTCGTGTGGGGAGGGGTGATGCAGGTGCTCCTCGGCAAGCAGATATCCGCATTGATTCCAGGAGCAACGGCGTCCGCTGCTGCTCTGGGAACGGTGACCGCAATCGCTGCAGTTTCCAGCGTCTTCTCCCAACCCATAATGGGCCGACTCTCGGATCGGACCAGGACGCGTTTCCTAGGGCGCCGCAATGCGTGGATCTTCGGAGGCGCGATCGTGGGCGCGATCGGACTTGTCCTCCAATCGCAGCTAGAGTCGGTAGCCGCTCTCGCCATTGTGTGGGCAGTGCTGATGTGGCCGCTCAACGGCGTGCAGGCAGGTCTCGCCGCAGTGCTGCCTGAGAGGGTGCCTGTGCGGCTACGTGGAAGCATGTCCGGTATCGTCGGCGCCACGACGATGGTCGGCCTGTACGCAGGAGTGGCACTCGCTGGTCTGTCCGAGGGCATCTTTTGGGGTTACCTATTGGTGGCGGCGGCGTTTCTGGTTATTGCACTACTGTTCTCGCTGACGACACGCGATGAGTCACTGCCATCGGTGGCGCCGGAAGAAGGACGCTCCACAAGGAAACTGCCAAGCTTCCGCGGGTCACCCGACTACTGGTTGGCGTTCACGATTCGCTTCCTTCTCATGTTCGCTTACTTCGTCATCACGAGCTTCCAGCTCTTTATCCTCCGAGACCACGTCGGCATCTCCGATATTGACGACGCTGCTAGCACCCTTGTGGCTATTTCCGGTGTAGCCACTATTCTCGGACTCGTCTGCTCGGTGGTTGGCGGTTGGCTTGCGGACAAGCTGGGGAGGCTAAGGTTCTTTGTCGCCCTCAGTACCGCGATGTTCGTTCCGGCCGGGTTCATCTACTGGTTCGTCCCGAGTATCACCGGAGCTTGGGTTGCCGCAGGTGTTCTTGGCGCCGGGTTCGGGTTGTACGTAGCGGTGGACGCTGCCCTCATCAGTCGCGTGCTACCGAACCTGCGCAACGCTGGCCGTGATCTGGGGATCATGAACATTGCAAACGCCGGACCCCAAATAATCGGGCCAGCGGTGGCCGGTGCGGTTGTTGGCATGACGGGCTCCTACACCGTCGTCTTTGTCGCAGTTATCGCGAGCGCGACTCTCGCCGCGATCAGTGTTTGGTTCATTAGAACAGTGAGATGAGCGGCAGCGGCCACGTCGTCACGGCCAGGCCGCGCCCAAATTTCAGCCCTATCAACCCTCTTCCCAGGAGTCATCGCGATGATCCGAGCCCCCTTCAATGACAACTGGACATTCGCCCCCAAGGTGTCCATCTTCGAGGATCTGCGTGGTGGCGAAGACCGAACGACCGTGACCTTGCCGCACGATGCGATGCTTTCCGGAGGGCGCGGGCCAGGTGCTGCCGGTGGCGCGCATACGGGATACTTCCATTCCGGGGCGTGGCAGTACGAAAAGACCCTCGATGTTCCGGCGGCATGGGGTAACCGGCGCGTGGCACTGGAGTTTGAGGGGGTCTACCGAGACGCGATGGTATATATCAACGGTGAGCTCGCCGCCCAATGGGCGAACGGGTATTCCGTCTTTCATGTAGCGATGGACCCCTTTCTGCGGTACGGGGAGTCAAATAGTGTGCGCGTCGAAGCGCAGGCGAACGAGGACTCTCGTTGGTATAGCGGGGCGGGGATCCATCGTCCCGTACATCTGCTGCTCGGTGGTCTCGTCCACATTCCTCCGACGGGCTTCAAGGTGACCACTCCGCAGGTCGAGCCTGGCTTAGCTGCCGCCACCACAGTGACGGAAATCGTCAACGCCGATACCAGCACGAGCAAGGTGCGTGCGTTCCTAACGATTCACGATCCCGCTGGCGCCGTAGTTGCCACAGATGAGGCCACCGTGACAGTGCGGGCCGGCGAGAGTGTCGTTCTCCGCCAGAAAGCATTCCTTCAAAGTCCCTCTCTCTGGGAGCCGAACTCCCCGCATCTGTACACCGCGGCCGTCTCGCTGTCCGACGAGATGGGGCAGTGCGACGAAGCATCGGTACGTTTCGGGATCCGATCGGTCACTGTGGACCCATACCATGGGCTGCGGATTAATGGACGCGGCCTAAAGCTGCGCGGAGCCTGCATCCATCACGACAACGGGATCCTTGGATCTAGCGGATTCAAGGCCGCGGAAGAGCGCAGGGTGAGGCGCCTAAAAGAAGCGGGCTTCAACGCTATACGTTCTGCACACAATCCTATGAGTGTTGCGATGCTCGATGCGTGCGACGAACAGGGCATGCTTGTCATGGACGAGGCCTTCGATGTGTGGACGCAGAGCAAGACCAACGACGACTACTCACGTCGCTTCTCGCAGTGGTGGGAGAAAGACATCGATGCGCTCGTCGCCAAAGACTTCAACCACCCGAGCGTGATCCTTTACTCGACAGGAAATGAGATACCCGAGCTTGGCACTCCTCATGGAGCGCGATGGGGTCGACTGCTCGCCGAACGTATTCGTTCTCAGGACAGCACCCGGCCCATCACCAACGGTATCAACGGCTCCATGCTCGTCGCAGATAAACTCGAAGAGATCGCTGCTGAGACCGAGGATGACAGCATCGAATTTGGAGGGGGGTTCAACGCCGTCCTTGGTCTCGACTCGATGATGAACGCGGCGATGCGTCTGCCAGAAGTCGGTAAACGTATGGCCGAACCGGCGTCAGTCCTTGATGTCGTCGGCCTCAATTACGGTGATGTGCGGTACACAATGGACCGAGACGCGTTTCCCAATCGAGTAATCGTCGGGGCCGAGACCTTCCCGACCCAGATCGATAAGCTGTGGAAGCTCGTTTCCGACAACCAACACGTCATCGGTGACTTTACCTGGACCGGCTGGGACTACCTCGGGGAGGCTGGTATCGGCAGGCCCCGGTACGCAGGTGACACCGCCCTGTCCGCCGAGTACCCCTGGCTCACCGCTGGATGTGGGGACATAGATCTCATCGGAGAGCGGCGTCCCATCTCCTATTACAGGGAGATCGTTTTCGGCCTACGCGACCAGCCTTTTCTCTCCATCCAGCGCCCCGAACATCGTGACTCACCCGCTGTTGCAACGGCATGGAGCTGGACGGACTCCGCAGCTAGCTGGACATGGGATCTGGCGCTGGGTACACCTGTCGTAGTTGAGGCCTATGCAAACGCAGAGGAAGTTGCTTTTGTACTGAACGGCGTTGAAGTAACTCGCTCACGCGTGGGAGTAGATCGGTCGTTCCTCGCTACAGCCGAGATCCCATACGAGCGGGGCACCCTCGAAGCGGTGGCTCTGGTACGCGAGCAGGAAGTCGGTCGCTGTCAGCTAGTGACTGCTTCCGACCCGGTGCGTGTTGAGCTGTCGGTCGAGCAAGGGGCCTCCGACCTCGTGTTTGTTGGCATCGCTGTCGTTGACGGCGAAGGACGAACGAACCCGCTCTCAGAGGTACCGGTGACGGTGGACGTCACCGGGCCGGCCCGTCTTCAGGCTTTGGGGTCGGCGCGGCCCAACGCCGACGGGGAGTTTCTGTCATCCTCGTGTGTAACTTACGAAGGTCGAGCCCTCGCGGCCGTGCGGCCCAATGGGTCCGGTACTGTCGGTGTTCGCGCTCACATATCAGGCCTTCAACCGCATGAAATCTCCTACACCGTCTAACGGTTGGGTGAAAAAGCACGTTTACCTACTGGCAGTGTCTCACCAGACCTTTGGGTCGACGAGCAGAACCGCATGATCCGTCCGCGGATCAGGCGCTGAGAACTAAGATCCGCGTAGGGTAATCAACTGAAGACGACGGTACCGCCCCGTTGTTGCCGCTTTGCGTCCGCGCACACCCCGCGCCTGCACTCGGACGGAATTTTCCAAACATGCCCAGAGGCTCGTCTTTCTACCCCAGCCCGACTTCACGTCCTCTAGCCGCGCTTTGGATGGCTCGCCTTTTCCCCTGTACGAGCTTGTGCCCATTCATAACGCTTTCCCGCGGGTGGGTGGCTTGGTCTCGGTCTGCGGCGAGGACGGCGGTGACGGCATCCTTTCCTTCCTCCGTGTGCCCGAAGGTGCCCATGAGACGCTCTGCAAGTTGTGAGCGGCGGTCATCGGAGTCCCACCGGCCCTCGGCTTCCTCTGCAGCATCCCGTGTGTCGAAGTCGCTCTGCAGGTCTCCCCGAGCGATGGCTGCTGATACCCCTTCGGCTTGAGTGAACTTCTGCTGGGTTTCCTGCTTCTCAAATCTTCTCCCCTGGGTCTGATCCCCTTCGATGTCCGGTGATACTGCGTACCTATCGAGGAAGTCCTCAGGAGTGAGGTGGTATCGATCCTTAACTTCATCATGCATGTGCTCAAGTGACAGTCGTGCCATGTCATCGAAGGGTTCCCACTGCTGCGCGAGGGCGTAGTGGGTGGCGATATCCAAGGGCTGCGCGGATTCCCAAAACTGTATTTGGTGTACAGCGGCGAGCTGGGTTCGCATCACTGCGCGTTCGGCTTCGAAGCGTTCCTGGAGCTGGCGGCGCTCGGCCTCTGCTGCACGTTGGAGTTCCTGCTGCCGTTCGGCCCGCTGGCGGGCGAGCATCTCCCCGAGCCTCCCCGCTACAGCTAGTGCGGCTTGTGCTTGAGCGCGTAGCAGGTCGTTGGCTCCATCTGGTGCGTGATCCACGATTATCTCCCCATTCCTTGTTCGTGTGCGGTTTGTTGTTCTTGCTGGCGTTGCCGTGCCGCGTATCCATCCACCTCGGTCAGGTCTTTCACCTGTCGATTGGGTCCATCATGTGCCGGCTGCAACTTCGGTTCGGGAACGTCCGGCAGGGGTGCTGCGACGGCGGCCAGCTGGTTCCGGATCGTTTGGGTCAAGACGGTTGCTTCGCGAAGTTCCCTGCCGGCTTCGTGCATAGCGCGGATGGCGCCGAATGTGCGAAGTATCTGCTGCATGATCAGAGCCTGGGCCACCGGAGAAGGTGCCGTGGTGGCGGCCAGGAGGAAGGCGGTGGTGCCGGCCATACGCAGGGGCGGGTCAACCGGCTCGGTGATCTTCATGCCACTTCGGTGAGCGGAGCGGGCCATCGCCCGCGCTGCTTGCGCCAAAGGCCCGGGAGTTGGTTCGGTTGCCCTGGACCATGCGCCGAGCAGACCGGAGGTCTCGCGTGCCACATGCGCCCAGGTTTGGTGATCGTCCGGGGCGACTTTCGTCATCGCTCGACGTGCCTCCGCCAACTGCAAGGCGAACTTCCGTGCCAGGTCCTCATCGAACGCTCTTCCTGCAGCTGAGGTCGCTGGAGAGCCTTGTTTCATGTCCGGGGCGTCCGGGTTCGCGATCCTGTGGTGACGCTTGGCAGCCCACCATTCCTCGGCGGCTTCCTGTGCCTGCTGCGGCATATCCGGCCAACCTGTCCGCAGGGCAGGGAGGGTGAGGTCCTTGGCGAGTTTGCCTCCACCGAACCAGATCGGACGCATTCCCTTCGGGGGCCGCTCGGCGACCGCGTAACCGGTGACAACACTTCGCCCGCCGTCAGCGAAACGGGCGCTGACCAGCAAACCACTACGGCGCAGGCGACGGACGAACTCCGCCTCATGCTGTGAAGCGACGGCACTCGAACGAACCACGCGCTCCATCCGGAAGCGTGCCGGCTCCTGCCCGCGGCCGGCTGTCTGCTCTGCAGGCTTGAACCCACGCTCGGCGTACTGCCCCAGCTCCAATAACCCGTACTTCTTCTCGATGCCACGGGCTGCTCGCTGGGCCTTCGGCCAGTCGGCTCCGTCGTGCCACTTCGTGCCATCCGATCGGACACGGGAGGCCACGATATGGATGTGGTCATTCCCGGCGATGCTCTTGCCATGGTGCACGGCGACCCACTGCGCCGGCGCCTTGCCACTTGTCTCGGTGAAGCCCATTTCATCCATGAATTTCTGGGCGATGTCAGCCCACTGCTGCTCGGTCACCGGACGTTCATCGGCACGCAGCGACAACGAGCAATGCCACACATGGTTCGGGATCTCCATGTCGAACGTCCGCCGGTTTAGGTCCAGTTCCTTGGCGACCATGACGGCCGAGCTCTCATCCAGCTGCACATCATCGAACCACGCCATGATCGTCGGACTGCCGTTGACCAAGTGTGGATCGGTGTGCTCATTGAGCTTGCCGGGGCCAACCAGATACTTCATCAGCCCGACGGGGCGGTCACCCTTGGTGATGTTCGGGATCACGGCTTCAGTTCCTCAAGCACATCAACGATCTTCGCCATCACCTCGCGGGCTTCCTGCACCGCGGCCCGGCCATTCGAAGCCATCTCCCCCGTCGTGTTCTGATGCCGTGCAACCTGATTGATGTTGTTCGCCGCAGTGGCAACCAGGTACCGGATCTCAAGCAAGGTCGCGAGCTCCTGCTTGCGCAGCTGCAGGGAAGCAGGGTCACCAGTACCAAGGGCAGCGTCCACCAGAATCGCTGACGGGGACAACCCGGTTTGCGCCTCCAGTTTCAACAGCCTGGCACGCTCCATCTCCGACATGGAAACACGCACGTACTGGGTCTTTCCCTCAATGCGCTTGCGCCGTGACGACCACACACGACGGGCTGGCTTGCCAGCGACGTCACGTTCGCCGGTCTCGTCATTCTCAGCCATGCCCGTCCCCATCCTTCCGGCCTAGCGCAGCGCCCCTCCCCGGAGGCGCCACACCTCAGTGTGCCATCGCCCAGCCGCAGGCGCCAGCGCGAAACGATGTTTATGGCACATAAACGCATAGCTTGCTCCGCCGGTCGGACCGTCTGCTCGTCCCTTCACGGATGAATGTCTGGCGGATCTTCAAGATTCTGAGGAGGCGCTCCGCGCCATGTGAAATGCACGGCTGCGCCGTTCCGTTTCGGCTGGTGAACCTACTGTCCGCCCTTCTCTTGGCAAGTCTCCACCGGCGGCTTTCGCGGCATATCCTCGCTCGCTTCGCTCCCTCCGGTATTCCACGGTCCCCCGACTCCAACTTGCCAATTCACTTCGCGGCCAAGTGATGACGGCGTGGCCGAAAGGAACGGTGACCAAGGATGAAAGCGGGACAAGCAATGTATGGGTTAGTGACACCACGTGAGGTGGCTGAGAAGCACGGGGTCAGTATTGCGGAGCTGGCATCCTGGAGGCGGCGAGAGGTGGGTCCCCCGTTCTACAACTTCGGACGCAACGCGATCCGCTACGACATGGCCGACGTCGACGAGTGGTTCAACGATCTAGGCAACGCGTACCTACACCACTCTTCCCCAACCGAAGAAGCACACCTATGTCCGGCATAGCCAGCCACCAAAACCTTCAGAGATAGGGTTAGAGCATGGGAAACATCAGCCTCGAACACACACAACAACAAGCACGCGCGCTCCTCGACTCACGCATTGAATCCATCACCGACCTGGTCAAAGCAAGGCAACGCGTCACCGACCTCAAAGAGCAACTCGCTGTCGCGGAGCGCGATGATAAACGCGCCTACGTGCGCGCCACCAAAGACGGATGGTCGCCCGAAGAACTAAAGACGCTTGGACTCGAGAACGCAACTGCTGGGCGTCGGCGCCGGAACCCGCCTGGTTCTGCAGCCGATGCGCCAAACGCATGAACACCAGAAGCCGTCTTATACAACGGCCCGCCTACACCGACCATAAGCACTACTTGCCGCTCGCTATGGTTGGCTCTCAGTGACCTCCCGTACCCGGCCCTTACTAGCCGAACGCATGATTCGGGATCCGAAACTGCTGCTACGACAAGTCTGGGATCCGGCATCGTTGTTTCGCCCCCGAGCATCGTTACAATCGAAAAGGGCCCTGGGCAATCAGACAGGGCTGCCAAAGCAGAAGTAATGAAGCTCATCCAGGGTAAGCACTGTCCGCCCGGAAGTGCGCCCACGCCCTCGAGTGTGCGAGCTTTCTCGCATGTATGTTCCTGCACATCGGACCCAACCAACTGGAGTTGTTGTTCATGCCAATTGCCCTAGGGAAACGACCTTGACTAATTGCACTGCCTACCTTTTTGCCTATTTCACGGGCGAATCCACGGCCGATGGTGAACAGATCTACTTCGCGGTGAGCAGCGCCAAGATTCCCCTTTCCTTCACGCCGCTTGCAGGAGGGCAGCCAATCCTGTGTTCAACCGTCGGCAGCCGAGGAGTCCGCGATCCCTTCCTCATTCGCAACGAACTGCAGGGCGGTTTCCACCTCATCGCAACCGATCTGAATATTCATCACACCCCTGACTGGGAACGTGCCGAGCGCCGCGGAAGTCGTAGCATCCTAGTTTGGGACTCCCCCGACCTTGTATCGTGGCAAGAACCGCGGCTGATGGAAGTGGCGCCGCCCGAGGTGGGGTGCGTATGGGCACCCGAGGCATTCCTTCTACCCGAACGTAAGGAGTACGCGGTTTTCTGGTCGTCGACTCTATTTTCGAATCGAGATAACGAACGCAGCTGGCCAGAGCACTTGCGCACCATGGTCAGCTTTACCCGTGATTTCCGTACCTTCTCCGAGTCAGAGGTCTATCTGGACCTCGGGCACTCCGTGATTGACACCACCTTCTTAGAGCATAACGATCGGACATACCGGTTCATCAAAGACGAACGCTCGCGGTCCATCGAACCAGTGCATGGAAAGCACATCTATCAAGAGGTCAGCGACGACGGATTGTTACACGGGAGCTTCCGCACGATAGCCAAAGGGATTGGCTCCTCCTACCTTGATATGGGCGAAGGGCCAATTGCTGTCAACGACCTATCGGGTGACGCAAGCTACCTCCTCATTGATGAGTTCGGTGGGCGCGGTTACGTCGCATTCAAGTCGGATGATCCTGCGCGAGGTGAGTGGACGCCTGTCACCGACGCAGTGCTTCCACCGGGCGCGCGGCATGGATCCTTGCTCCCTATTACCGAAGACGAGCGCCAAGCACTCTTCAACCTCGTTTGAGCACAAGTTCAGCAGCGCAGCAATGACCAATGTGCAAGGCGCCCTTCTCGCTTGAGTTGCGCCCGGACCAGAAGTCCACTCCAATCTCTTTCCAGACCGACAGATTCATTGCGCCTGTTCGGGCGGATTAGGAGCTACGTTCTGTGAGCTGGAGGGACGGTCAACTTCGTGACGCTCCAATATGGGCAACCAGCACCATCGAGAAACAGCTCTGCACTCCTCATCAGGCATCGTTGCGGGAAGCTGCGTTCCGTTTCACCCATCACAAAGATTCCCAGCGCCTACCCCTTGGGATGTCAGTGGCGTCACGGAGAATGATGAGCTCGGCGATACGACCGTGCGTGGGGATCATGGGCGGTTACATCTTCCCGCACTGCCCGAAGCGTCGCGCCATCGCAGCATCATCCCGCTGCGCTGATTCCTTTCATTGACTCGGTCTCCTACCAGCAGTACGCGTTGCGGGGACGGTCAGATCCCGACTCTGCGACCATTATGGAAGCACCACGGCCTTACCACCTACAGCGTTCGCCTCAAGGTCGCGATGTGCCCGCACTATCTCGTTCATTCTGTAGGTAGCGCCCACCGGGACCCGGGCTTCACCAGCGGCGACAGCATCAAGAAATTCCTGCAGAACATTTGGGGGCAGGTCCGCCGCCCCACCGGAGTAGGCGGTAAGCCGCACACCGTTTGGCAGCCAGTCCATCGGATAGAACCGGTCGATCGTCCACTGATTGGACAACATGCCGGTGAAGCACACCACGCCCCCCGGGCGAACCGAGCGCAGCGTGTCGCGCATGACGTTCACTCCGACGAGCTCCACTGCTGCGTGGACACCGCCGGCGATCAACTCCCGTACACGAGGAGCGAGTTCCCCGTCATCAACGAGTACATGGTCAACGCCAACGCTCTCCAAAAGCGACCGACGCGACTCTGAACGAGTAGTGGAAAGGACCGTCATTCCGCGGCGCTTGGCGAGCACCGCGATAGCTAGACCTATCGAAGAAGTGCCACCCCGTATCAGCAAACTATCCCCGTCTCGGGCTCGGATCCCAACAGTTAGGGAGCCGTAAGCCGTCTGAATCATCTCTGGTATGGCACCGATGATCTCCCAAGGCAGATCGCTGTCGAACCCGATGACCTGAGATGCCGGAACAACGACGAATTGCGCATACCCGCCGTCGAAGTCCCGACCCATGCCGCCCATTAGCGTGACCACCTGCTGCCCGCGAGAAAATTCACCGCGGGGCGACTCCTCAACCAAACCCACCGCTTCAATTCCTGGAACACGGGGAAAGCTACCGCTATGGGCCAAACCTTGGCGGAAGTGCAACTCAGATCGGTTGAGTCCGAAGGCTCTAACCCGGATCAACACCTGTCCCGGCACAGCTCTGGGCCGAGGCAGCTCACGCAGGCGCAATACTTCCGGACCCCCCGGGGCCTCCACGACGACAGCTTGCATCATCTCGCTCATGGTGCCCCTACAGCCGAGGAGGTGAGGCGCGCACTGAGACGCTGGATGGCCGAAATCAGGGCGCTCACATTCTCGCCCGCAAGATGTTCATCAAGAACCTCCTGCAGCGCCTGGATGCCAAGAGCTAGAGCTTGACCGCCCGCGGGGCTCAGTACGATGAGCGAGGACCTGCGATCGGAAGGATTTGGCTGCCTTCGAACGAGCCCCTCCCGTTCGAGCCGATCTGCTAGCTTGCTCGCTGCACCGACGGTGATGCGAAGCTCCTGTCGCAGCTCCTCGACGCGGCTGGACGGTGAGTAGCGTTCAATCACCCTCAGCGCAGACAACACCGCAAGCGAGGGAGCACCAGAATCCCTCAGCCGGTTATCAACTACGTTCCATAGGTCCGTCTCGTATCGGACAACAGCGTCGAAAAAGTCCATAATCAAAACCTTCACATCTATCAGGCAGCGTATGATCCCGGAACTCGATGGGCACCTGCCTGAGCTTGGAAGCATCTACCATCGAAGCCCACCCTACCATGTGCATTCCAGGGAATATAAATGTCAGGAATCTTTCGATGCGAGGGGCTTGTCGTATGCAAGAAGTTGACGAACGAGCAGAGTTGCGCCGAGCGCGTCAGGACTATCCACTCTGTGTCCTGGTCTGCCTTCTGATGGTGGCAGTTCTGACCGATGGCCCAGCACGCCGCCCCGCGGTGATTGCGGGTGAGAGAAGGTGCCCGGGCAGGAGGGGTCCTGCCCGGACAATGTGAGCGTTGGTAAAGGTCTTAGGCGTACGTGCCGGCGTTGTGCCGGGCCTGCTGGAACGCGTCCCAGGCGACGTAGCTGCCGTCGAGTTCGATGACGTTGTATCCGGCGCGGCGCAGCGCGCTGGCGGCCACGGAGTTCCGGACCCCGGACTGGCAGTAGGTCACTATGGTGCCGTCAGTGGGGACCTCGTCGAGGCTCCACATGAGGCGGCCGCCACTGAGCTGATGGGAGCCCGGAATGTGCCCGGCGGTGTGCTCTGTTCGATTGCGCACATCAAGGACCATGGCGGCGTCGAAGCCCTCTAGTTCCTCGGGCTGGATAAGCTTCGGCGTGAAGCTGGGGAGCCCTTCGACGTTGGTGACGTAGCCGGCAACGTTATCGATGCCGACACGGACGAGGTGGTCCCACAAGTTCATGGCCTGGTCCTGGTCCTGTGCCAGCAGTACCAACGGGTTTTTGTCGGTTTCCGGGTTTATAACCCAGGCAGCGTAGCTGGCCACGGATTTGCCGGCTGGCACGTTCAAGGACCGCACCACCGTGGCTTCGTGAACACTGGTGTGGGGGCGGGTGTCGATGAAGGTCAGGGCGTCCTGGGCGAGGCCTGCGGCAACAACGCTGGTGGCGAGCTCGGGCGGCGGGGTACGTTCGCCTATGACGGCTGGGCCTTCACGGTTTTCCCGCTTCATCCTCCCGAAGTAGGCGTGGGCATCGGGCTGGCCATCAAGCAGTTCGCCGATGAAGCCAGCCTCGTCGTTGGCGGCGAGGTAGGGACCCCACCAGGAGTAAAGCCGCTCGTAACCGACGGTTGAGGAGGGGATGGCTCCGAGAGCCTTGCCGCAGGCACTGCCGGCGCCGTGCGCCGGGTAGACCTGGACGTAGTCCGGCAGGGTCAGGAACTTATCCCGCAGGCTGGCGAACAGTTGTTTGGCACCTTCGAAGCGGG
The DNA here is from genome assembly GCF_054161285.1 of Arthrobacter sp. D2-10. NCBI lineage: Bacteria > Bacillati > Actinomycetota > Actinomycetes > Micrococcales > Micrococcaceae > Arthrobacter > Arthrobacter sp. D2-10. Next base: position 167,406 of record NZ_CP096432.1, read on the forward strand.
TGTCTACGCCACCGGCAGCCTCATCCAGCAAGTCCGGCCGACCTAGGTCCCCGGAGAAGACGAAGTCACCGGACAGCAGGTAGCCGGGCTTATCCGAAAATGCACCATCGGTTACCAGGAAGGACAGGTGCTCGGGGGTGTGGCCGGGGGTATGGACGGCCTGGATGTTGATGTTGCCGATCGTGATTTTGTCACCGTCGTAGAGGCGTTCGCCGTCGAATTCGTACTGCCAGTCCGGACCGCCCTCGCCCGAGACGAAGATCTTCGCCCCGGTAGTTGCTGCGAGCTCACGGGTGCCGGAGAGGTAGTCGGCATGGATGTGGGTCTCGGTCACCGCGACGATCTTCATGCCGTGCTTTTCAGCCAGTTCCAGGTACACCGCGATGTCGCGGCGGCCGTCCACGACCGCGGCGGTGCCGTTGGCCTGGCAGCCGATCAGGTAGCTGGCCTGAGCGAGGTCTTCATCGTAGATACGCTCGATGAGCATCTGTGTTCTCCTTCGGATAAGGGGTGGAGGGGAGGTATTCGGCAGGTGGATGTGCCTGGTCGTTCAGCCTCAGGGACTGCCGCCTGGTGCGCTTGACGTTCAAGCCAGCGGCCAAGGGTCGGCGTGCTGCGGGCTGGCGGCGCTCTGTCGGTAGTAGTACATAGGTGACGGGTGACCGTGGCGGTGCCGGCACCTGAGGACAACAGGGCCTTTTGCCTTGGCGATTGAACTGTGGTGTAGGGCTGGCTGAACGCTTCCTTCAAGGAGCTGATGTCGTGGTGTTCTCCTTGACGGTGTACTGCAGGCTAAACGGGTGAGGGCATGCTGCGACGGCCACTGCGGTTACGCAGGGGGCAGGAACTGACGAAGAACCAGCAAATTCCAGCCGTGGCTGCAGTGAAGCCCGCGACGCCTGCTGCAGTAAACCACCGCAGGTCTGCCGGGACCTGCTGGATGAGGACGAAGGTTCCCATGGCCAGGACGAACCAGCCGAAGGTCTTGCGCAGCATCACTTCCGGGATGCGCCCTGCCAGTTTGGAGCCGGCAAGGGTGCCGACGATGGCCGCGGCAGTCACGCCTGAGGCGACGAACCAGTCGAGCTGGACGGTGGTCAGGTATCCGCTGAGCCCCGCGAAGGACTTCATCGCGATCACCACCAGGGAAGTGCCCACGGCGACCGGCATCGGCAGGCCGCCAAGGAGCACCAACGCCGGAACCACCAGGAATCCACCACCCGCCCCCACCAATCCGGTGATGAGCCCTACGACTGCTCCATCCAGCAGGACCTTGCGAAGGGGCAGTTCACGCTTGACCGGCGCCGCATCGCCGTCGCCGGCCTTCTTCTTCCAGCCGCGAAGCATGGCCATGGAGGTGGCCACCATCATCGCAGCGAAAGCTATCAGCAGAATCTGACCCGGGATGTGTCCACCCAGCAGGCCACCAACGAACGCGCCGACCATCCCTGCGGCGCCGAAGATGAGCCCCGTCCGCCACATCACTCTTCCACCCCGGGCGTGGCTGAAGACGCTTACCGCGGAGGTGACGCCGACAACAAACAGCGAGGCCGCGATGGCTTCCTTGGCCTCGAACCCTGCCACATAGACCAGGATCGGCACGGTCAAGATTGATCCACCGCCGCCCAGGACCCCAAGCGAGAGCCCGATGACCACCGAGAGGGCAAGGACTATCATCAGGACCGCGGTCATTAGGCCGCGGCATCCGTACTGGTGTTGTTGGCGGTGGGCAGGGTCAGGATGGCGCTTTCACGGGTGGGTTCCGTTGCGGCCTTGTTCCACGGCATCGCCGAAATGGCCCGGCCCATGATGCAGGTATTGGTGGCGGCCGAGAAGGTCAGGCCGGTCCCGATGAAGCCGGCGAGCATCCGGATTTTCGGGGAGACAAACTTCCCACCTGCCAAACCCAGGATCACCAGCGATCCTGCTGCGAGGCGGACTTGGCGTTCCAGGTCCCAACGGTCCTTACCCTTCACGACCTCTCCGCTGGCGGCCGCAAAGCCGGACACACCGCCGGTCAGGACATAGACGGATTTGATCCCGAACTTGCCGAGGCGCTGGCGTGCCTGCTCGGCCCGAGCCCCCGACTGGCAGACCAGGACCACGAGAGAACCCAGCCGGGCCGCGAGCTCCTCGGTGTACTCGGACAGCAGCGGCAAGGGCACGTTGTAGGAGCCGCGGATATGCAAGGACTCGAACTCAGCGGCAGAGCGCACATCAATGAGCACGAGGTCCTCGTGCTGATCAATCCAGGAGCGCAGAGCCTCCGGAGCAACGGCAGCTGCCGTAGAAGGGGAAGTCATAATTGGCCTTTCAAAGTTCATCGGGCGGATACCCCACCGAGTATTGCAATACCCCCGGGGGTAGTCAAGACACCCCCGGGGGTATAACATGGAGTAAAGCTGACGACCCTTGGAGGCACGCCGTGGAACTTAACCCCTCAGAACTGACGCCCGTGATCAACCGCCTTAAACGCGCCCAAGGCCAGTTGGCCGCTGTCACCCGCATGCTCGAAGAAGGCAGGGACTGCAAGGACGTCGTTATTCAGCTCGCCGCCGTATCTAAAGCGCTCGACCGGGCCGGGTTTGCCATTATCGCCACAGGTCTGGAGCAGTGCATCGTCCAGAAAGACGCATCATTGGACAAAAAGGACCTCGAAAAGTTATTCCTCTCCCTCGCCTGACCAAAATCAAGCTGGAGCTAGTCAGAGGAGAACCTTGACGTCCTCGCTCAGACAACCAACCCTCTCCGAAGCACCTGAGCACGATAGTGGCTGAGCACAAGTTTGCGAAACACTTCGCAGAGAATGGATGTAGGGAACCGGATGGGGAGGCTGATCGGGTATGCCAGCCATGCGATGATCTTTTGAGGCAGCGCAATCACCCGGGATCTGGACTACCGCAAGACTTTCGAACCGTGGAAGCCGCTGACAACCCATGTGATCACGGCGTATATCCGCCCCTCCTTTCGAAGCCCGTGTTGGCGACGAAGTGCTCGAGTGGCACACCCGGTGAAGTACGACCAATTTGCGGCAAGAACATCCTCACCAAATGCCTTTGGCGACAGCCGAGCGCTTCGCTCACCTAATCTCAGCGATGAGGACCACGGTCAAACACAATGAGACGAGTGGCCGAGCGACTCCTTCCATGACCACGATCACAACCCAGGAGTCTGTGCACGACTGCAAAAGACCCGACCTAAGCGATCAACTTGAAGATGACTGCAACGCCGGGGAGAGTAAGCGAACGCCTCGCGTGACCTCCAAGTGGCAAATCAGCCAAGGCTGGTGACGCATCACCACTATCTAAACTTGTCTCGCGAAAGCCCCTGCTCGGATGAGCCCGTTGCCCACGACAATGTGAGCAGGCTCCGGGTCGGTCTGTACCGGCCCGGAGCCTACTCAGTCGGTGCGGGAGCTATCGACCCCGGCTGATCTCGATGATGGACTTATCGATGTTGCCGGCCTTGTCAGTCGCCCGGATTTCCACCCTGGCATCCTTTCCGCGCGGCTTGATGACGCCGTCGTAGGGTGCCCAGTCGGTGTTCTGTCCATTGGCTCCTGCCGGCCAGACTAGACGGTACTCCAGCAAGGCCAGACCCGAGACGCCGTCCTCGGCGGACAGAGTCACATGCTGGGAGGTCGGGTTGATCTCGTGGGAGACCTTGGGCGCTGCTGTGTCGATCTTGAATGTCGCAGTAACTACCTCAGATACATTTCCGGCCGCGTCAGTCGCCCTGGCTGCCACTTCAACCTCGCCCTGCTCGGTGATACGGAGAGGCTCGCCATAGGCCTGCCAGTCGCTTTCGTTGACGGAGTACTCCAGCTTGGGATCGGTGTCGACCTCGTCGGTCGCTTCGATCGTTACTAGCGGGGATTCCGTATGCCAACCGGCCTCATTTGCCTCTTTGTCCAGGGTGAGCGCCACAGTCGGTGCCACAGTGTCAGCAGGTTCTGATGCTGCCACCAGGGGCGTCACACCGATCTTGTCAATGACCGGGGCGAACCGGGAGCGAAGCAGGAGGTCCTGGTTCGTATCTGAAGCGTAGGTTTTGCCATCGAAGTTAGGCTTCTCCTCCGACTGGAACACAAGGGTGTTTGTGCCTTCCTTCAATTCAACTGGGAATTCCAATTCCCAGAAGTTGTTCTCATGGAAACTGTGCGGGAAGCCCACACGAGTCGCCTTCGCACCGTTAACGGAGACGTTGGCGAAGCGGGCCAGAGGATCCGGGTTGTAGTGCGTGGACGGCGACTGCTCCGGGTTGGAGTAGCGCACGGTAATCATTTGTGTTCCGGCCCTCTCGGCTTCCACCTGCACCTCGAGGGTGTTGGTGTTGCCCGGTTCCCCACCGATCTGTGCGATCGCCTTGCTGCCGCTCGCCAGGGAGAGGTCACGCACCTCCGCGGAGCCGTTGATCTTACCGTCTTCCGCCTCAACCCAACGGGTTTCAAGCGCCCCCTTCGTGTCGAGGACTACGAGCCGGTCGGCCGTTATCCCGTCGGTAGCGCCCATAAGCTCAACCTTGTTCACACCACCGCGCAGGAAGACCGGAAGCTCGGTGGCTCCGCTCACGCCGGCAACTTCGGCGTCATTGACCAGGAGTTTGGCCTGGCCCTTGCCTATGGCGTCCAGGCGCAATGTCTTCTCACCAGGGGCATCCGAGTAAACCCAGAACGTCGACTTGGAACCGGTTACAACAGGAACGCCGCCGGCACCGGATACGCCGCCGAGGGAGTAGTCAGGCGTGGTACCTGAAAGTTCCGCGAACTCAGCTTCGTAGGAACCGAAGGGAACCTCCGGGTTAGGCAGTGACAAATCGATCTTGTCGATGATTACGTCACCCTTGGTAGCACCACCTTCCAATCCCTTCGCAGCGAGGCTGATGGTGTTCTCACCGGCCTTGAGTTCCACCTTCGTGTCCTCGTGGTCCCACACAACCCACTTGTAACCCAGCGGCATGAAAAGCTCTTGTTCAGCAGCGTCGTTCACGCGCAGGAAGACGTTTGTGGGTCCTTGCTCCTGAACTGCTTCGAAGCGGTTCCAGGAGCTGCCGAAGATACTCAGATCGTAGGTTCCCGCCTCAGGCACGGTGACCTTGAAGTCGAGTTCGAGACTGCTGCCGGTGCGGAGGCCTCCAACATCGCGGCTATTCGAGGTGAAGAATCCCCACAGGTTACTAGGGCTGCCCTCGGGGCCGTTGAGGAACCGAGGCTCGCCGGTGAACGCGGCATCCTCAGCTTCGAAGGTTCCATTCCAGAGCGTCTTGGAAGCCATCGTCGTGTCAACGTTGCCACCCGGTGACAGGACCACGTAGTAGGCCGAGGAATCCTTCAGCGCTGGCAGATCTCCCTCGCCGAAGGCCATGCCGACGGAGCCGTTCTCCGACACCGTCAGTTCCAGCTCACCGACCTCGCGAGGCTCAGCGGAGTCGCCAAGCTGTCCGGTCCATGGGATTTCCTTGACCACCGCGTGAACCGATCTGCCGAACGACTCGGGCACATCATTCACCTGGATGAAGGCACCGCCGGACTTGCCGCCGAAGAGTACACGAGACTGCTGCTTCTTCTCGTCCAGCGTTGCCAGGCCTTGGAGGGTGTAACTGACGTTCGGGTTTGGCGGGACTACCTCGACCGTGTTGCCGCTCATCTGTGTGTAAGCGTTAAGCAGCCACCATTGGCCGTTGCCTCGGTTGGCTTCAACGGCGGAGTCGTTCAGATTACCGTCGATGTTCCAATATGCGAGATCAGCATCGACTTTGCTGTCCTCGATCGATGAGATCCACTGGACCATTTGCCCCGGTACGGAGGTGTGGTAGTTATGGGCGTATTCGCTGATGTTGATCGGCAGGTTGGTGCCCTCATACTCCGTGCCTGCGAAAACTCGATCTTCCATGCCGCGGTACTTGGCCACGTTCTTGCGAATACTCGCTGGATCGGACAGCTCATGCCACATCGTGACATCGGGAACGGTCTTGGATGCGACCGTGTGCTTGAGGAAGCCTTCTACCTGGTTGTACAGGATGCTGGTATTGGGGCCACCGATGCGTGCTTCAGGCAAAACATCCTTGATGATGGCATGTGCCCGGTTCCAAGCGTCGAAGAACACGTCGGGGTTGTTGAGCCACGACACCTTATTACACGACCACTCTTCGGTACCGAACATGTTGCCTTCGGGCTCGTTGAACGGTGCGAAGACGACGTTGTCCTGAAGTTCCGCCGGCATCGACTTGACCTGCTCAGCCTGTGAACGGATTTTCTCGAGGTAGGTACTAATTTTCGCTTCGCAGGTGTCACCCGGCCATTGGTAGGGGAATCCTCGGTTGATGTCCGTCATATAGATGTAGACGTCTCCGTCGGAAGCTTCCGCTAGCTGCGGAAGGATCTCCAGCGCATCGGCTCCAGGATGCTGAGGGCCGTCCTGTGCCTTTGTTGCAACCGTGCGCAGGTTGATCCCGTCCACCAGGTTGGAGTTGGGAACGTCCTCCCCGTACAGGCCATACAGGCTGCCGGAAGCGCCGCCCATGAACTCTCCCGTGTCCTTGCCGAGGTTTACGGTGAGATCGCCCTCCCCACGGACTGTCACCGTCGCTATTACGGAATCAGTGGCACCGGGCACCGTCCCCTTGACCTGGAAGGAGCCTCGCTTTGCGTACTTCGCCGGATCGATCGTCTCCCAGGTGACTGCGGCGTTGCGGATGATGCCATCACTGAATTCGGCGCGGACACCTGCAGGCATGCTTGGAGCGGTTCCCGGGACGGTGGTGAGGGCGATGGTCTTCTGCAGAAGAGATGTCGGCATGGGTGTTTCGCCGTCGTACTCCTGGGTGTAGAGATCGGAGACCTCTTGAGGGGTCAGCGCGCCGGAGTAGATCCGAAACTCGTCGATTTGACCGTCGTAGTACGGGTGGCTCCAGAAGGCTCGTCCCAAGTACCCCGAGCGCGGGTTGTTGGTGCGGTAAAAGGTCGCGTCCAGGTCGATTTCAGCCTTTTCTCTGCCGACTTCTATTCCATTGGCGTAGAAGATGATCGACGACCCGTCCATCACCGTAACCAGGTTGACCCACTGTCCGGTCGGAAGCTTCTGACCGTTACCGACGCCGACTTCCTTGTTTCCGTTAACCGGCTTTATATTCGAGCGCAGCTCAGAGCCGCCGAAGGAAGGGGAAATGAACTGGGCAGCCGTGTTGTCGCGTCCCAGATTGTAAATCCACTGGAAGTCGGCCCCGCCGTCCCAGCGAGTCCAGACAGACGAGGTGATGGCATCCTGGCCTTTGAAGACCCCGTTGGGAATATCCACGTAGGCGGCTGTGGTCGAATTTGCGGCGCCGCCGGGAAGATCCAGTGCCGAGGACCCGTCGGGGCCCTTCGCTATACCAGCTGCCTGGGGGCGGACGAGCGTGCCATGAAGCCCGTTCGCCGACGAGTCCTTCACAACTCCACCGGCGATGCTTTCGAAATCGTAGTGCAGAATGAGCTTTTCATCCGGCGGTACAGCGGCGGTTGCTGGCGTCGCTATACCGACGAACGAGGCACCGAGGGCGGAAACGGCTGCAAGGCAGGCGACCCTCGCGCGCCAGGGGCGAGCGGTTGAGATCATAATTTGTCTCCTTGATCATCGTTGATCTGTTCTACTTCAGGAAGAAAGGCCGAAGGCCCGGAGGCGGTGCAGGTTATAGGTACTGTTCTCCTTCCAACCGTCTTAACCGGTTAAGTTCAAGGGCAAAAAATATTCCCAAGAGTGGCTCTGTTCTCACTAGGCTCGCCCTATAGACCCGCGGTCTACGAGTAGTGGGGCATGCAGATGGATGATCGGGCTAAGAGAATTCTCATCGGCGACCCGCGCAACAAGTCGGTCAACAGCGAGTTGCCCGATGGTCTCAGGAACCGTATCGATGTAGGAGACCCCGGGCGAAAACATTCGCTCGAATGACTCTGAGTGGAGACTGAGGACAGACAAGTCATCGGGAATGCGCGTAGCTCTCTGATTGATGACGGTGTGCACCGCCGCAGCGCATGCATCACTGTGAATCAGCAGAGCAGTCGCGTCCGGGAAGCGGTCCAGCGCGGAGTTCAACCTGTGAGCCGCTTCCGGCTGCGCCGCAGCGCCCGAATGAGTGACGAGCTTTATTCCTCGGTAATCGGCGTGCGCAATAGCCGTATCCCGAAAGCGCCAGGAGTATCCGGCTCCCCGTTCGAACACGTGCGATGGAGGCGTTACGAGGATGACCTCCGCGTGGCCGGCATCTGCTAACGAATCCACAGCCAGCCTAGCAGCGGCCTCGAAATCAAGATCGATTACGTCAAGGCCGTCGCTATAGCGCGGAACACCAACTAGAACACCTGGCTGACGGGCTCCCTTCAGCGCGGCCACCCGCGGATCTTCGCTCAGTACATCCAGGAGCACATACCCATCCACCATTCGAGAGCGGGAAATCTTGTCGATAGCAGAAGGAGCGTCATGCTCAGTGATGAGCAAGGTTCGCAGCCCCGCCCGTCTGGCCGCTTCGGTCACTGCGAGTACATAACTCATCATCGCCGGAGTGAATTCATCGGCCTCAAACTCGACGAGCAATCCGATCACACCAGTACGGGCCGTAGCGAGGGCCCGCGCTCCCGCGTTCGGCGTAAAATCTAACTCCTTGATTGCAGCCTCGACGCGTTGCCTCGTCTCAGAGGAGATGCCTGGCCTCCCATTAAGGACATAAGAGACGGCGGCGCGGGAAACCCCGGCAAGCTGGGCCACATTCCCGATAGTTGGACGAGGAATATTCTGTGTGGTCATGCTTGAACCCTTCGCGCTGAACCGGTTAAGTAGAACAATATGCGGTAAGTGTGATTTCAGCAACACTTCAAGCTCCTCTTCGCGCGCCACACACCGCCCCGCTTGAGAGGGAAGGCTCTCTCTAACGCTCCGTAATCCTCGACTCGCGCATGCGGACGTCCACCCAGGAACGCTCTGAGTAGAACAAGCAAATGTCCGATACTGCAGTTGGACTCTTCACGCCTCCCCGATTAGCACCCAGTCCATTGTCAGTTCAGGTCCAAGTTCGTTTCCTAGGGCGCACATATGATCAGGGATCATTCCCGTAGGACGGCGGCCCCCTGGGACCTCCATGGGATCCGCCCACAATAAAGCCCGATTAAGGTGTGACATCAACAAGGTGGTTCTTGTATTGCAACTCTAGGGTTACAACACACTAGGAAGAGACACCACCACTCCCCCGCTGCTACTGCTCTGTCCATGTCTTGCTGCCCTGTCTCCTAAGTCGGGTTGCAAATCCTGACTGCGAAGTAGGTTGCGAGACAATTGAACACATGAGGTAGAGGAGCAGGTTAGGCAAGCTCATTGGGTACGCGCGGGTCTCAACTCGCGCCCAGGACACCGACCGGCAAGTCGCCGACCTCGACTCACGCATCGAATCCATCACCGCCCTGGTCAAGGCTAGACAGCGCGTAGCCGACTTGAAGGAGCAGCTTGCGGAAACTGAGCGTGAGGACAAGCGCGACTACGTCCGCGCTACCAGAGACGGCTGGAGCACCGACGAACTGAAGAAGCTCGGACTCGAGAACGCGGCCGCCGGCCGCCGCCGCGCAACCAATCGCAAAGCAGCAGGCACCAGTTCCGAAGCACCAGACAGCGGCCCTACGGAAGGCCCGCAGAGCTGACGTCCAACAAGGTGAAGTTGGGAACTAAGACAACGAGCCTGTCCGTTCTGGGTTGGGCCGAAGGGTGCCAGAGAAAGGCGGTTTAGGTAACCTTCACGCTCCGAGGGTGAAACGACCGCCTATGCACCAAGTAGTCGATAGTCAGGTCTTGCCTAGATCCTCCGGCGGCTTCGGGTCTATGGCTTAGCTATGGGTTGCAGATAGCCCCGAGAACCGACTCACATGATTCCGCCGGCTCGGGGATGACTGCTGATCCAATGATGTAGATGTTTTTTTCATCTGCAACAGCGACGGCAACCATAGCCGGGTTGGGATAAGGAGCGTTGATCAGATTTGCGCAAGAATCTTCAATAGCAGTCGCTACACAAAAGTTGGACAAGCTCATGATCGGGTAAGGACCGCCTTCTTTGCTCCACAACCTTCCGGAGGGGTCCCCCTCGCTGGCAAAATAAGTCCTCGAATCGAGAGAGACACTTCTACTTTCGCCTGGATCGTCCTCATAGAGGAAGTACCAATGAAGTACAGTCGACTCGACGTCCTGCATGTGATCAACCTGAACCCGGGCATACATGATGACATTCTCGGTGGAGTCCAATGGAATGCGCTTCACTGTCAAAGCGGCTTGCAGAGCGTTGCCTGCCGGAGGAGTGTATGACGGCGACGGCGCCGGTGACACCGGAGCTTCGGCCGTGATGCTAGGAAGTAGCGGCTGTAGGATCGTCACGGACAGTGCGACACACGCCAGTGATAGGACCGTACAAGCAATTTTTAGCCGACGGATCCGCCACGCAAGCTTCCGGTCTGCAGCAATCTGCATGTCCGCGATGGCACGGGCTGCAATGTTCTCGCTCACTTATCACCTCTCCTCTGATGCATCTCCTGTTGCAACATCTTGGATAGCTTTCCAAGCGATTCGTTGAAGTGCTTGACGCACCGCATCTGTTTCGGCTTGTGCCATCAGTTCCATACAGCGTGTTCCGATGGCAGTCGCGGCCAAGATGGCTGACTCGCTTCTTTTTGCTGCCTGCTCGTATTTACGTGCTCGCCAGGCCATGACAAACCTCCACCGGTGTAGCTCCCGGTGCCAACACACCCATACAGATGAGCTTTTCCGCCACCGGCAGCATAGACAGACCCCACTTCGTTGCCATTGCGGCTCGGATCTTTTCCTGTGCAGAAGTGCCGGTCAAGACCGCTGCTACCTGCAGGTAGCCGGTTAGATAACAGTGATCCTTGGTGAAGGCACCCGGCATCTCGATATTGGTCATCCCGCGCTTGACCCTCAAAGCGATGTTGACTGCCTCTTCACGTCCGACATGAGGTGCTAGGGCTTCAACTAGTTCTGTTGCCCCAACCTGAAGACCGAGATGCACGGCGATTGCCCGGGCCGCATATCGCCGCATCACGTCTGGTTTCTGTACGCCCAGTTGGTGTTCCCACCAGATCGCCAGTCCTTCCTCTGTTGCGGTGCTATCGTTTCCTAGCTTGAGGTGGCTGAGGGTCCCTTCCTGCCGGTGAGCATTCAGTGCGCGAACAACATGCCCGCCTATCTCGTGCACTAGGAGTCGCCGTACTTCATCCTGGTTGATGCTGAGGTCCTCCCTCACCAAGACTTGGCGAGTGGACTGACGGACCATCACGGCGGCCTGTATCGAGCCGATTGCAACAGTCCAACCGTTTGTAAGAGTCGACAACTGTTGCTCGAAGGCGGAGACCACCTGATGGGTGCTCAGCTTCACCTCCGAAGCAGACGTTGGTTCGTCATGATCAGCAAGGATGGAACGAGCAACATTCAGGGTGTCCCCCGACGGCTGACCATAGTGTTCGAGGCTCCACCGAGTTACTGGCTCGTTCGTTCTTAACTGGTGGAGTTGACCGAACGCATTGCAGCCCGCCTCCGCAGCTCGTAGCTGGGCCATAACCGCTTGTTGTGCGGGGTGTTCTGACTTTTCTACCATCGGGTACAAGTTGCGGATCGCTCTCGCACCTTCATCAGCCGGTACATCGTCGTACTCTAAGGAGCCTTTGTAGGGTCGTGCCGTCGCCAGATCCTTTTTGACGTCGGCGATGTTGAGCGGACGGGTCCAAGTGATAGGTGAGAAGAAGCTAAGCGCTTTCTGCACGCTTGACTCAATGCGCTTACCTTCAGCCAGAGTCCACTCCGATTGCAGCCCATCAAAGAATGCCTGAGCGGTCGACGTGGAAAGCGCGGTGTCGGCCGAGGTTTGACTCTCACAAGTGCGGCGTTTACCGAGCTGGCTTACTGGATTATTGCGCTTCATGAGTTTGATAGCCCTCTCTGAGTCATTGCATCAGCGGCGCGAAGGATTTGATCGCTAACGGAATCGGCCAGACGATCCACCTCTGGTGAAGAGGACTGAAGACGCTCAAGTCTCTGTTGAGTCATCCATTGCTCGCGCTCCCATGTGTCCAGTCGCTGCGTCGCGCCGTCTATCACGGACCTCAAATCAGTAAGAGATTGCACTAATGCTAGGTCCTTCGCTCCCACAGCTTGGAAGTAGGCGTGATCCATCTTCTCTCCTTAGGTAGGGCGGTAGGCTGCGATGCCCACCGCCCTACCTGGGTTATCGCTTCTGTTTTTGGATGGCAGCTGCAGCAACTCGACCAAGCTCGGAGGCGAGAGAATCCGTAAAGTGAAGAATGTCCTCCGCCGATTTCTCATACTGAGCCTGGGCAATCAACTCATCACGACGGTTGATCACCCTCGCTACTCCATCCTGAGCAATCTCGGCAAGCTTGGTTGCATTCTGGATTGATGCGGCTCCCAAGGCTGCCTCACCCTGCTGCTTACGTAGCTCCTCATCAGTCACGTGCTCAATGTGCCTACTGCGTTTCACATGTTCGAGCTCTTGATCTGAAAACTCACGTGCGATTCGCCAGTTACGACCGAAGGGAACCACTCCGGTATTCGCGCCACCCAGCAACTTCGCTGGGCTGTCATTCCTGCGCGGCGTAATTTCACTCATTCCAGTTCCTTTCCCAGTACTGCCCGGATGTGATTACTGTCGCTCTGCGCCCGCTCGACCTTGCGTCGGCTAACTTCCATAAGGAAGCTGTCCCTAGCGGCAGATCTCCGATCTAGTTGCTTAATCGAAGCTTCCAGCGTCATCAGGTGTGCCTGTGACCTACGAAGTGATGCCTCCGCTTCGGACTTTCGCGCCTGTGCCTCCACGAATCGCCGAACTTCCGCGGATTCCTCAATTTTGAGCCGTGTCCGCCGTTCCCATTCCTTCATCTCGCCTCCTTGGTACTTGGACAAGATCAACCTATGTCGCCGACATCCCGTCCAGGTTTGAAGTGCGATTTTGTGATTGGTTTCCACGCGGCTTACGCCGCAACGGGCGATCGCCGTCGAGCTTGAGCGAGTCATGAAACTGGGCAACGGGGCCGTTCAAGAAGTATGTGTTGGCCGGCCGCACCGGAAGCCGGCCATTGGTGAACAAGTAGGCCAGCTGGTACGCGGCTTTCAATCGGATGTCACCGATGACTGGATGTTCGAAAAAGTCGGCGCTATCAGCGAATTTTTCCGGCGCGTTCCGGCCGCGGGTCGGCCACCATTCCATGTCGCGGGAAAACTGGAATACCTCGCCGTTCCCGAACTCACGTTGTCGTACGGTTTCCTCAATTTGATTGAGAACTTTCTCAGTGTCTTCGGCTGCTTTGGGATTGATAAGTCCCTGACCAACCCGCTGGCGCGCTACCCAGTACTGCAGTGTTGACCACGTTGGTATGAGCAGTACCGGCAGAAGGGACTCGTCAAGCAGTAATCGTTTGCCCTCCTCGCTATTGGCCAGGGATTGCAAGTAGGTGCCGACGAATAGGGTTGGACTTTCCGTTCCAGAAGCGGTTCTGAATGCCCTGCTGGCCCGCTCGATGGACTGCCTCGCAGATTCTTGGTCGCGTATGCGCACCAAGCTGCCAGTCACGCTTCCCGCGCTTTGGCGCAGGGAGATTACGTTCCATCCAAGCGCCCTACCGATCAGATGTGCCGTAGGGACAGGGGAGGCCGCGGGTGGTGCGATGAAGAGAATCTTCTTAGCCCAAGCCTTCTGCCCGGATCCGTTGACGTACTCGAACAGATCAATGTCCGGACTTTGAGGCCGCGATTCGCGAAGATCAGTTTTTACCGACGCTGATTCCACGTAAATGTGCCGAGGTCCCGGACGCGAGTCACCTACTAGTGGTGCTGCCAGTTTCCCGTCTAGCCCATAGACGTTGAAGTGTCCTTCAGCTCGTGGGATCTCCATCCGATGTTCAAGCTCTACTCGTTCATACGCGCCGGCCATCACCTCTGTGCTGGGCTCCCGGTTCCCGAGATGCCTTTTGAGGAGTTTTTCTCGCGCGGAAGCGGAGGGAATCAGTCGGCATACTGTGGCGTTGCCGCGCCTCTCCCGTTCGGCCAAACGTCGATCCCAAGATGCCTCGGGAGTGGGGCCTAGCCAGACTTCAAATTCGACGGCGTGATACCCGATGTGTCGATATTTTTTGGTTCCTACGGGGATATCGAAGACTCTCGCCCTCCAACGAGCGAGATCCTCCACAGTAGAAGTGCTCGTTCGAATGGTGTGGGCTCGGAGAGCGCTTATGAGCTCGGCCACGCCTGAAGCTGTTCGACGGGTTTCACTGAGGGCGCGCTCAAGACGTTGCATAAGGAGCCAACCTGGGGTTAGTAGCGGTGAATCGATCAGGTCGAGATCGTCAGGAGCTACATATCCGAGATCGACGAGCTGCTCCACCAATGGATAATCGATGATCTGCGCGACTTCGAGAAGAGAACTAATGGAGGGGGAACTGCAGGTTGAGTCTGCTGCTGTCCATTTACGCAGTTTGTGAACGATGCTCGAGTCTTTGTCTGGCATCACTGCGGCAACGGATCGCAGTTGTTCTACCGACGTGCCCGCTTGTTCTCGGATTCTTTGTCTCCAGGGCGAATCAGCAGGCAGCTGCCTACGTCCGCTCTCTGCTTCCGACCTGTTCACCGAATATCTCTTCCGCATCACTCCCCCTGGGGTAGACATTGAGGAAAGTATGCGCCGAGGCTGCTCCCGAAGGGGCTGCTAGGCGGAGTGTTACAAGGGCGGCACCCTCTCACTCCGCCTGCCGCCTTATTTCACTCGCCCGCCGGAATTAGTCTGATTGCCGTTCTTGTCAAAGGTCGCCCACAGGTGATCATGTCCAGGGCCATCAGGCTTTCCGTTCCCGCCCTGATACACGTCTACACGGCCCCCTCCATCCGTGGTCACTATCTTGCGACCGTTCTCCCATCGAATGTGGGTTTCCGAACCCTTACCCGCAACCGGAATACTGCCCATTTTCGTCCCTCTTATCGGTGATTCCGCCAGCAGCGCTCCGCTGCCTATGGTCTCAGCATTGCTCGGACTTCAGTTGTGATGGGACAAGTTTCAATATTGGGATTGCTTTCTCCGCAAGTGCTCTTTCACTAGATCCAGTTCCCGTATCACCTGCGCGAAGAAATACCCCGCAGAGGTGGGGTCTGCATACTTTTATCTCGCAACCGAAGGGTTGCAACACACCAGAACGAGACAACACCACCCCCCCCCCCCCCCCCGCCCCCGCTACTCCGACTGTTCTAACCGCAGTGGTAGAAAGGAGCAACACGAGGGGTGAAAGTAACAAGCTCAGAGGACATCATGGCAGAAACAGGATCAGCTTCACGCACGGGCGACTACACAGAAGTCCACAAGTGTTCCGGCTGCGGCAAAGCCTTCTGGAGCAAACAGAGCTGGAACCGAGTTACCGTGACCTGCCCCCATTGTGCCCGCGACAACTAACCTTCGCGTGCAGCAGCTCACACTCTATTCAAAGCGCCGCACTGGGCAGCAGTATGAGAACCCTGAGGTTGTTTTCTAGGCATACTCAACATGCCCTGCCTGTGGCAGGGTTCTAATAAGGGAGCGCAACGTGGCGCCAGACAGCCGGGAGAACCATGTCGTGGCTTAGCAGATTTTTCGCCGGACCCACTAACGAAGACGCCATACAGCAGGCGGCGACAGTGCCAGGTAAGCCCGCGGGCAGGCCTGCAACTGACCTTTCTCAGCTGTTCGCCTTGTGGACTGACCCGCCAGCCCCAGCTCCGTCATCCGAGTGGGAACGGCGGTTGCATAGATACGCCCAGAAGTGCGCAGCCCAACTCGAGGATGCAAGAGTTCCGCTGTTCCAATCTCAGTGGCCGAGGAACGGGATCGGCACCTATGCAGGTGCTTTCTGGTTGGTGGCCGTCGACGTGGAGCAGGCGGACCGAACTTGGCACCAGAATGTCATATCCGATCGCCGAAATTCCCAAGGGAGGGGCTATCCCCCCGCACCGATGCAGGGCGAACATACGGGC